>NZ_LFJJ01000242.1 GCF_001189365.1 Candidatus Burkholderia verschuerenii
CTTCTTTAAGCGTATCAAGCATTTTCGTCGCGTCGCCACTCGATATGACAAACTCGCCCACAGCTACCTCACCTTTGTCTCCATCGTGTCTGCCTTCGGGCCGCTCTTAAATGTGAGCAGGACCTAGTATGCCGGGCGCATCTCGCATGACTAAAGATCGACCGCGCTTACTTGTTTGAGCCGATAAACCGGTTCAGCACTTCATGGATATGTCCCATGCCGGTCGATTTTTCGGCGGTCTTGGTTTCGGCCGGCGTTTGTGCGGCGGCGATACATTGCGCCCGATACTCGGGATGCGAGATCGTGCAGGTTCCGGCCATGTCCTTTGCCGTCTTCAAGTCGCCGGTCTGCCGGTAGAAGCCGACCATGATCGGCCATGTCAACGGCGCGCGGCCGAACGCATCGAACTGCTGTTGAATGAAGCTCGTCGCGCCGGATTTGTCGCGCTGCGCCATGCGCGTGGCGAGGTTCGCCTGCAATTGCCATGAGCGTTCGCGCGCGTTCAGATTGCGGCGCATGATGCCGATGGCGCCGTCCTGTCGCGATGCGGGCGACAAATCCATCAGATTCACCTGCATGTATAAGGGCAGCGCGTCGTTGGCGGTCGGTCCGGAACCCACGGTCTGAAGCAGCGCGGCCGCTTCCGCATAACGCTTTTGCGCCTGTAAGGCCTGCACCTTCGGCACCAGCGCGTAGTGAGCGAGGATGGTCGGCGTCGCGCCTTGCTTGCGCGCGTTGCTCCACGGCGCGGTCTTGGCGTCGGGCATTTCATCGCCGAACAAAGGTTCGATGGCCTTGCGCAAATCGGCTTCGCGCTCTTCCGCATCGCCGTGTGTTTCCTGAAGCGATTCGACCGCCGAACCGACCTGATCTTCAAGCGAGCGCTGTGCATCGAAGGCCGCGCCGCCGATCGTTCCCTTCACGTCCACGGCGTTGTCGGTGCCTTTGGCGAGCGCATCGGACAGGCTGTTGAAGGTGCCCATTTGCGAATTCAGCGACGAGAGCGAGCCGCCCATCGATGGCAGTTTCATCGGTTGCTTGTCGGCGTCCTTGACGGTTTGATCGCGCGCGGCGGCGGTCTGCATCTGTCTGAGTTGCTGTTGGCGCTGCTTCGCTTCCTTGTCGTATGCGCCGATGCGATCGAGGAAAGTCTTGAAGCCTTCCGGATACGAATAGCCGCATTTCAGACTGATGGTCGCGCCGAACAGATCGGCCTGCTCCTCGTACGAGCGTTGCCATGCGGGAAACAGCGCGCGCGTGCCGAGCGCCTGCACGACGAAGATATTGTCGACGTCGGATCATTCAGTCGCGCTGGCGCGCTTGTTGGCGTAGGACCAGGCGAGCGTCGTCAGCGCCGCAGCGGATTCGCCTGCGGTCTTGACATCGTTGGATGCGTAGTGATTCAGATAGACGTGGCCGAACTCGTGCGACAGCAACGCGAAGATTTCATCTTCGCTGTCGACCACTTGTATCAAGTACTACGAAATATAAATGTTACCCGTAGCGGACGACGACGCGGCAAGCGCCGTATCGGCGGTGTATGCATGGTGCCGGGATAATCCGGCACGCCCGCCGTGCGCTTGATCTTGGCGAGGAGCCCGTTCAAATAGCGCTCCATTTCAGGCATCGAAACGAGGCCCCAGCCGTCCGCGCGATTGTTGTTGAGATCCTCCGCGACCGACGGCCATTCGCGTTGAATCGGCGGCGGAATGGTGCCGGCCTTCATCGTGCTCTGGGGCTTCGTGCCCGGCATCATGTTCGACAGGTCGGAGAAACTCGTCGGCAGCTTCGTATCCGAGCAGGCCGATACCGCCAGGCCGCACGCGAGCGCGAGCCCGATCTTTATCGTTCGCGGATTCATGATCAGTTGCACCGGGCCGAGCCTGCGTTCATATTGCCCGCGATATGCTGCGTCGCGGGCGGCGTGCTGCATACGACGGAGGCCGTCAGTTCCGCGCGAACGTCCATCGCGCTGACCCAGCCGCTGCCTTGCGACGTCGATACCTGATAGAAGCCCTTGGACTTCGATAAAACAGTCCACGGGAAGCCTTGCGCCGGAATTTTGCCGGCGGCATCGCTGCGCGATGGCGTGCGGTAGAGCGTCAACTCCTTGGCATCGGCGGGATTGGCCGACAGGATGCGAGGGCCGTCCGCGTGCGCAAAGCTCGCAGCAGTCAGGGCAAGCGCGGCCATCGTCAGGCGAAAGGGCAGGGGCATGCTTTTCATCACGACGTCTCCTCGGATTTGTTGAACCAGCCGACCAGCTTCGTATTCCATTCGAGCCATTCGCTGACGAGCGCATACAAGGTCACTTCCATCGCCGAGAGATAGGCGACGTGGAAAAACTTCTGCCCTGCGACGAACACGATGCCCACCAGCAGCACGGACACCACGATCTCGCCCGCCTTGAGGCCGATGCATCGTGCGGCGTCGAGGAGTTTGTCTTGTACGCGATAGAAGCGCTGCTCGCGCGCGGTATGCACGGTCGTGGCGCGTGCTCGCGCCCGTGCGACGCATCGCGCGTGATAGGCGTGCTCCCATTTCTCGAGCAGGTTCTCCTTGATCAACATGACCGCCGCAACGCCGATGAGTCCCGTCAACAGAAGAAAAAACGCGCGCACATGAGGCCAGTCGGGCGTGGGCTCGAATTTCACGGCAGGAATGTATTCGCCTTTGCTGCTGATCAGATTGTCGAGTGCCATCGCATGCAGATAGATGTCGGGAATGCGGCCTTGTATCGGCGAGACGACGATATCGTTCGAGTAATCGAATGCCGTGCCGATCATCACGATGCGTTCGTCGAACATCTGGTGATGGCGCGCGGACAGCGTTTCATCGGGATACAGCAATTCGCGCTGATACAGCGTGTGATGAAACACGCATGCAGGCTTGCCGTGATCGGGAATGGCGGCATGCAGCATGGTTTGAACAATCAGCGGAACGGTGGACTGGTTTTCGTTGCAATAGAGCGACGGCTTCTCCGCTGCATTGTGCGCATGCGCCGCTTCGCCGCTCGCCGCGTGAAGTTGGGACTTCGCGGGAGCGAGCGTCCATTCGAGTCCATCGGTGACGGGCGCGAGTCCCCAGGTCAGCGCGAGCGGTTCGCGCTTGTCCTTGATTTCGCCGAACAGGTCTTCGTAGATCGCAAGTGCGGCGCTGCGAGGACGTTCCGCCTGAGTTTCGCGGCGCTCTTCAGGATGCTCTTTATGATCGCCGAAATTCGTGGTCGGATATTCCCAGACCACATGATCCACTTCGTCGGGATCGTATTCGACGGCAACCGTCCTGGCCGCGCTGATCTGCAGTTCGTGACGTACGGAAAGCTTGCCGTGCTCGTCGAGCGACGCCGCCAGATAAACCTTCGTCTTTTTGCTCTTCAGCTTATTGATGGCGTCGACCAGCCGTTGCACGTTTTCCGCGCGTGCGGACGAGAAGATCAGGTCGATGAATACCGCGCGCGGCGCGTAATTCGCGACGTTCTCGAGCACGTCGGCGTAGTAGTCGTAGGGAGGCGGCCATGTGGTGCCGGCATCGATCAGCGCCTGATCGTCGATCAGCAGAACGGTGATCTTGCTGTCGCGCGTGTCGGCATGATAAAGCGCGCCGAGGAACGGTGCGGCGACGCGCGCCGCCTTGCGCGACGCATAGTCGTCGCCGACGATCTGCGGCATGACGAAGGACAGGAATATCCCGATCGCGCATGCGCTCGCGATGCGCAGCAACGAGTGCCGCCATGTCGAAGCAGGGAGTCCTGACCGTTCTGTCCGACCATCGTCGACCATCTTCCGCTCCGAAAACCGCGTCGTGAGAAAAACGCAGAACGGATTGTAGTAAAGGAATTCTGAAGGCCGATATTAATTCTGTGAGGGATACCGCATAACGACGCAATATCCGCTGTAGAAACTACTTTGATCAGACGGAAGAGTGAGACGCGTGCATCGACAATGCACGAGCGTGCGCGAAATTATTCGTTATCCTTGATTAGAAACCGATCACGGATGGACCGTGCGCGCGTTCGTTTGTTGGACCGTCTGGATGCGGCCGAACGCGACCAGCGCCTTGGTTGAATCGACGGTCGGACGATTCGACCAGATCGTGACGCCGACCATGCCGGCCATGCAGAAAGTCAGCAGTCCGGCGAACGCGCGCAAGCGGTTGCGCGAACTCGACGCCGGCTGAGAAGCCGGTTGCGATGGCGCGGCCGACACGCGTCTGCCGCTCGCGATCGCCACCGTCTCGCGCAGCGCATGACCGCAGCGCGGACAGGTCGTCATCGCGCTGCGAGCTTCGAAGCCGCATTCGTCACATACGATCGATGTCATCGCCGCGCGCTCCCGTTGGCTTTACGCTTCCTGAAGACGGAAGGTCTGCACGGCGCTGCGCAGGGCCGCCGCCTGATCTTCCAGCGACTGCGCCGCCGCCGCTTCCTCGACGAGGGCCGCGTTCTGCTGCGTGACTTCGTCCATCTGCGTGACGGCGCGCGCCACCTGATCGATACCGCTCGACTGTTCTTCTGATGCCGCCGCGATCTCGCCCATGATGTCCGTCACGCGCTGCACGGCCGTGCTGATTTCGCTCATCGTGCGGCCGGCTTCATCGACCAGCGACGCGCCGGATTGCACGCGCGCCACCGACGTATCGATCAGTTCCTTGATTTCCTTGGCGGCAGCCGACGAACGTTGCGCCAGCGTGCGCACTTCGCCCGCGACGACCGCGAAACCGCGGCCTTCCTCGCCCGCGCGCGCCGCTTCGACGGCCGCGTTGAGCGCGAGAATATTGATCTGGAACGCGATGCCTTCGATGATCACGATGATGTCCGCGATCTTGGTCGAGCTCTGGTTGATCTCGCCCATCGTCGTCACGACCTGCGACACGACATGGCTGCCCTTGCCGGCGATTTCCGACGCATTGGCCGCGAGCACGCTCGCCTGACGCGCGTTGTCGGCGTTCTGCTTCACCGTGCCGGTGAGCTGATCAATGCTCGAAGCGGTTTCCTGCAACGCGGACGCCTGTTCTTCCGTGCGCGACGACAGATCGACGTTACCCGCCGCGATCTGCTTGGTGGCCGACGCGATCGATTCGCTGCCCGAACGCACCGTGCGAACCGTGTCGATCAGGCTGGTTTGCATCGTGTCGAGGCCGCGCAGCAGCGCGCCCATTTCGTCGTTCGAGGTGACGTGTACCGAGCGGCGCAGATCGCCCGATGCAATCGCGCCAAACTGCGCGAGCGCGGCATCCAGCGGACGCGTGATACGGCTGCGCAACGAGAACCACGTCACGAAGGCCGCCGCGAGGCCGATCACGATCGCGATGATCGAGCTGATGCGGAACATCGAGAATTGCGCCTGACCCGCGTCATACGCGGCCTTCGCATGTTCGAACTGGAGCTTGCGCAACTCGACGCCGGTCTTCGCGAACTCGCTGAAGGCGGCCTGCATTTCGGTGGCGTCGGCGTTGACCTTCGCCTGATCCTTCGAGCGCACGTCGGCGTAGCCTTGGTCGATCAGCTTCTGCATGCCTAGACGCTGCTCGTTGAACTTGTCGGCGATGAGTTTTTCGTTCGGTTCCTGCGGCAGCGTGCTGTATTTCGCCCACGCGTCGTCGGAGGTCTTGTGCATCAGCGCGCCACGGCCGATCGCATCGTCGGCGGCCGGCGTGCCGGTATAGAGCGCCGCACGATCGAAGGCCAGACGCTCGCGCGCCATGAACATCTCGGCATTACCCACCGACATCGCGCTGGGCATCTGGTTGGTGAACAGCTCGTACGTGACCGAATTGGACCGGCTCGACAAAGCCGGGGCGGTTCAAACCGGTGCCACACCAGACCTTGGTTATGCACTGGCGCTTTTTGTACGGACTGCCCATAGCTACCTCGACATGGCGCGAGCAAGCAGCGCGTTTCGCGCGCGAGTTATTAGCTTTGCGTTCTTCGGCAACGAAGTCATTGTTAATGCACGATCCGTTTGTGATGCATGTGTCGCGACTATGTCTGATGTTGGCCGACCACTATTATTCAAGCCTTAAAGACGAAGCGCGTCGGACGCTGTTCTTGAGCGCAGGCTATCCGCTTTATGCCAATACACGCATCGATGAAACATCGCCCTCTGCCGCTTCGAAACCAAAACTCAATCAGACGCTCGACGAACATTTGCTGGGCGTACAGGCGCATGCATCGCTGATCGCAGCTTCGTTGCCGACGCTGGCGAGCTGCTTGCCTTACTTGCAAAGCGATCACAAACTCAAAGAGCTTACGAATGATGTACGTTTTCAATGGCAGGATAAAGCAGCGGATCTGGCCAGGAACCTGAACACGCGCGCTGCCGAACACGGTGCATTCGTGATCAACATGGCCTCGACCGGCTGCGGCAAGACTCTAGGCAACGCACGCATCATGAATGCGTTGGCAGACTCGAAGCGCGGCATGCGCTGCTCGTTTGCGATCGGCCTGCGCGCCCTCACGATGCAAACTGGCATGACACTCCAGAAAGACCTCGGTCTGAGAGACGATGAACTGGTCGTTCGGGCGGGGAGCGAGATTAGCCGCGCCTTGTTTGAGTATCGCGAGGCACAGGCGGAAGCCACGGGTTCCGCGTCGAGCCACCGCTTGTTGGACGGAGACGACGAGATTGGTTTCGGGGGCCATGCAGGTCATCCGCTGCTCGAGCGGTTGACGGACGATGTGAAAGTGCGGTCGTTGCTCGCTGCCCCCGTCCTGGTTTGCACGATTGATCATCTGACGCCTGCAACCGAAAGCGTGCAGGGCGGACGCCAGATCGTACCGATGCTGCGCCTGATGACAAGCGATCTGGTGCTGGACGAACCAGACGATTTCGACATGGCCGATCTTCCGGCGCTAACTCGCCTGGTGCATTGGGCGGGCTTGCTCGGTGCGCGGGTGCTACTGTCTTCGGCGACCTTGCCGCCAGCTTTGGTGCAGGGGCTGTTCCTTGCCTATCTGGACGGTCGCACGTACCACCAGCGTAACGTCGGCGAGCGGCCGGACGAAGTGCCCTGCGTGACCTGTTTATGGGTCGACGAGTTCGCCCAAACACATGCCGATTGCGCCAATGGCGACCATTTCAGAACCCGGCACGATGCCTTCGTGCAGAAGCGCTGCGATAGTCTTGCTACGGCGGAAGTCCGGCGGCGCGCGACTTTGGTCAAGTTACCGCAGGCGTGGTTGCCGATGGCTGAGGACACACGCCGCGAAGCGTTCGCGATACGCGCGTTACAGTCCGCGTGGAAACTGCATCAGGATGAGCAGAATCACACCGTCGATCGGGCTAGCGGCAAGCGTGTGAGTCTGGGTCTGATTCGCATGGCCAATATCGGCCCTCTATTCGATGTGGCGCGCGCGATGTATAGGCAAGGGGCACCGGCTCAGGACGTGCGCGTGCACCTTTGTGTATACCACTCGCAATTCCCACTTATACAGCGTTCGGCAATCGAGAAGCAACTGGATGAGGTTTTCAAACGGCATGCCTCAGTAGGTAATGATGATCTGGCGTTATCACATCCTTCGGTGCGCGGGTTGCTCGATGCATACCCAGAGCCGGATCATATGTTTATCGTATTAGGTCCTGTTCACATTTAAGAGCGGCCCGAAGGCAGACACGATGGAGACAAAGGTGAGGTAGCTGTGGGCGAGTTTGTCATATCGAGTGGCGACGCGACGAAAATGCTTGATACGCTTAAAGAA
>NZ_LFJJ01000243.1 GCF_001189365.1 Candidatus Burkholderia verschuerenii
AGATCGATCATGGTGTCGAGGCGGCTGCGAAAGAAATCGGGCGTGCTCATCGGCGAAGTTCCAAACTCCCAGGAAACCATTCAGATCAATATTGCTTCTGGGAGTTCTGGGAAACACGATCTTCCGGTGGCCCCTTGCCACCCTTGACTTCGACTAATTCTGAAGGGCCGACTCAAAAGCTTCCTGCGCGGATGCCTGCTCGCGGTGTCGTCGCCGAGCGCGATCCTGTGGTTTGCAGCCGTCGGCGGCGCGCTGATCGCGAAGGCCGGCGCGACGAGTCCGGTCAGCGCGTCGGTGTTTCTGATCGGCTTCTTCTGCGGCCGGCTCGGCTGGACGCTCTTCATCTGCTCGCTCGCGAGCCACGGCCGCAAACGCGCGGGCACCGGTTTGCTGCGCGCGTGTCACGTGATGTCGGCAATTCTGTTCGCGTACTTTTCGTACAGCGTGATCGTGAACGGCTACCGCGATCTGATCGTCAACGCGGCGTCGTGAGCCGCGCTATCACGAGGCGCAAGAAGCAAAAAAGCGATGCATTCGATGCATCGCTTTTTCGTTTGGGCGCAGGCTTTTACCAGTGCCGGTAACCGTATCCGCGGCCATGACCGTAGTAGCCATGCCGATAATAACGATGGCCGTAGTAGCCACCGCCATAGCCCCCACCGTATCCGCCGACAACGACCGCAGGCGGCGGCCCATACACGACGGGCGGCGGCGGTGCGTAGACCACCGGCGGAGGCGGCGGCGCGTAATAGACCGGCGCGGGCGGCGCGGCGTAGACAGGATAAGCCGGCACCCCGATGCCGATACCCACGGACACATGCGCCTGAGCGGCCCCGACAAGGCCGATTCCCAGCGCCGCGCCCACTAAAAGAGGACTGATCTTTTTCACATTGTTTCTCCTCGCCGAATCCGGCCGGTCCATCCGGCGCGAACGACGACATGCTTTGAATCTAACGAAAAAGCACAGTCGTTGCAGAGACGATTTGTTGCAAATTGCAAGTTCCTTAACGGGGTCGGCGATGTGAAAGAAAGTCGCATCGACGGAAAATCGCCGAGTCGCCCGAATCAAGCGCCGCATGCGTAACAGTTCGCGAATCGGTTTCGAATCGCGCATGCGAGACGTAACGTAAATTTACAAATCGCGCATAAAAAACCCGCCGGGTTCATCACGCGGCGGGTTTTCAGTCTCGGCCAAAAGCGGCGTTCAGCCGACTTTCACATACGCGAATTCGCGCGTCACATTGGGCGGCACTACGCCCCGCCGATCACCACACGCGGCGTCAGGCGCTTTTTCTGGTCCCACCACCGTCGGCGCTGGGCCTGGCTCAAGAATCGCAAATGCTTCCGGTACGAAAAAATGCTCATGGCGACCTCCGAACGTAGCGATTGAAACCCGTGGAAAGCCGCGCCGGGCATTGGCCGGCTTTCCGTCTGAATCCGTTTTTTCGTTTTTCGCTTCAGTATTTCGCGCGCCGATCGATCATCGATGTGCGCGAAGAAACCAAACTGTCGGATGCATGTGCGTTCAACCACATTCGCGAAGCGGCTGGCGAAATCGTCAACGGCGGGCCCCGCTTTTCGATGGCATCGATCGATGCCGTCGCTTGATCGTTGTTCTGGTCGCTTTTAATCGTTTTGCGGGATTCCGGCGTGGCGATAATCGCCTCCGTCTCATGGAACCTTATCAATGCGTCGCTGCTTCTGTTTCTAATTCCGTTTCTCTATCCTGTCAGTTTTGCGCGATTCGCGCCTTCCGGTTCTTCCTCCGCTCCGTCTCAAAATAGCAACATGGTTGCATCGAAACATCAGCGGAATGACGCATGATGTGCTTGCGGCCGACTTTTGCGCCGCTTACAAGTCGCCGCCCGCCAAACGCTCGCGCCTTGTGCGTCCGGGTTCCCAAGCGAATTCAAAGCCGTGTTATGGTGACGTCCGGCGCCCCATCCGCCATGCGGATGGGCGGGGATTCACAGCGCCGACAGGAGAGTCCGGAGCGTCCGTTCCGGGCGCGCCGCGCGCCACGCAAGTTCGCGCCCGGCGATGGCTTTGACATGCGTCCCGTCACGAGAAAGAACAATGATCGAGGTCAGCACACACGATGGCTCGCATGCGAGCGGCCGCCGCCGTCCACGGTGCCGCGCGCCCGCGCGTGCGCCGACGACGGTTCGCCTCGCCTGCTAGCGTTCGCGTCATCCCTTCCTGATTCCTGTTTCGATCACGACCTACCTGCGGCTCGCGCCGCCCAAGCATTCAAGAGGACCCGAGATGTTCGGCGACGTCGCCCGTTTTCTGCTCAACACCCTATTCACCCTGTTCGGCGCGGCGCTGCTGCTGCGCGCATGGATGCAGGTCGTCCGCATGCCGCCGTACAACCCGGTCTCCAACGCCGTGATGCAGGCGACCAACTGGATCGTGCTGCCGCTGCGCAAGATCCTGCCGGGCGGCAAGATCGACTGGGCGAGCCTGCTGGCCGCCTATATTGCAGCGCTCGTGTATGTCGTGCTGATGATCGTGCTGGCCGGCGTCGATCCCACGCTGATGCTGCCGATGCTCTTCCTCGTCGCGCTGCTGACGGTTGTGAAATGGGCGCTCAATCTGATCATCTGGGTGACGATCCTGATGGCGCTGCTGTCGTGGCTCAATCCGCAGTCGCCGGCGATGCCGCTGCTGTATCAGATCACCGCGCCGCTGCTCGATCCGCTGCGCCGCATCCTGCCGCGTCTGGGCGGTATCGATCTGTCGCCGATCCTGCTGTTCGTGATCGTGCAGGTGTTGCTGATGGTGGTGACGCGCTTCGCCGTGCAAATGACCTTGTTCGGTATCTGAGCGCGGGTGTCATCCGTCCATCGCGGATGACACCCTTCGCTTACCAGCCGCGCCGCGGGATCACCCGGACGTTCCAGCCTGCGGTCGCGGCATCGCGCGGTTCGACATAGCGCGTTTTCTCGATCAGATCGAAGGTGTACATGCAGTCCGGGTAGAGCGCGCCCAGGCGGCCGAACACGCGCTTGAATTCGGCCAGCGGCAGCGATCGGACCGACGCGAAATCGACCTGCATCTTCGCGAGCACCGTCGCCAGTTCCGGCGTTTCGCTCTGAAACTCCAGCCGATCCTCATAGCCGATCACCGTCGCGAGCGGCTTGGCGCGCCCTTTCGCCGTATCGGACAGCAGACACGCCGGTTTGCCGACGCCGCTCTTCAGATAACGGTCGACCGCATCGTTGGCGCGCTCGACGCTGCCGACCTTCTGAATTAGCCGATTCGCTGAGCGCAGTTGATCGGCGGGCGCCATCCGCGTGAGTTCATCGGTCAACTCGGTCAGATTCGATACACCGAAGTGCTGCTCCAGCCGTTGCGCGGCATCCTCGCTGGCCATCGCGCGCTTGACGCGTTGCGCATCGCTCGGCATGACGTCGACGACTTCCTGCACCTGCTCGGGCGTCTTTCCCTTGAACTTTTCCTGCAGCGCGAGCGCCGCCGATTTCCAGTCGGTGTTTTCCGTCGCCACCGAAATGGCATAGGCGAACAGGCCGAAAAAGATGATCTGGAACAGGAAATCGACGAGCGTCAGCAGAAAGACATTGTCTTGTTGGGTGGGCGATTTCATGGCTTCACGCGAATCCGGTCGTCAAGCCGCGTTGGCGCGTGGCGCGTAGGCGCCGTTCAGGCTCGGCGTGATCTGAATGCCTGCATCGACGATGCTTTGCACCGGCGCGCGCTCGATCCTCTCGACGCGCAATGCCGCGCGATCGAGCGCCACGATCAGCCGGTCGATCTGACTCGACAGCGTATCGGCCTGCTGCCTGGTCTGAAGCTGCGCGCGCTCGCCGATGGCCGCGATGCTCTTCGTCACCTCGCCGGTGATGCGCGACGACGCGTCGTGAAACTGCGCGAGCGCCCGAACTTCGACTTCGCCGGTCGCTCGCACGAGATGATCCGCGAACTGCGTGACGATCGGCTCCAGCGCCACCGCGCTGTCGCGCGCGTGGGTCGCGGCGAGCTTCTCGTCGAGTTCGTCGAACTTGCGCGTGAAAGTCGTGATCGTCCGCGACAAGGCCTGAAGATCGGTCTTGACCGTCGACGTGTCCACGCTCAGGTCGACTTCCTTCAACGCGGCGAGCGCGGCGCGCATCGTCTCCTGGCTCGCCTGCGCCATCGTGTTCAGGCCGTCGACGTGCCACTTGCTCGATGCATCGAGTGCCTGTTTGGTGGTGCGCAAGGCTTCGTCGGTCGCGAGCCGCCCGTATTGCGACACTTCCGCCGCGAACGCCTTCATGCCCGTGCTCAAGCCCGCGATATGCGTGTCGAAATGCTCGACATGCGATGCCATCGCCACCGACTCGACGACCTCGCCGAAGCGCGTGACCGAGTGGCTCGTCTGCTCGGAAATCTTCGCGATCGATTCGGAGAACACCGCCGCCGCCGATCGCATGCTCGTCGTTCATTCCTCGAAAGTCGATTCGACGACCGCGCGCGTGCGTTCCTGCAGCGACTGCGACAAGCCTTCGAAGCTCGCCGCCGATGCCTCGACCTTCGAGACGATGCCGTCGATCCGCTGCACGTACTCCGCGATCATCTCGCTCAGATCCTTCGCGTTGAGCGATTCGACGCGCGCCGTCAGCACGAGACGAAACACCAGCGCGAGACCGGTCGCGAGCAGCCCGACGCCGAACTGCGCGATCAGCCCGCTCATGTCCTTCTCGATGCCGAACAGCCAGACGCGCATCACGCTGCCGGCCAGCGAGAGAATCGTGACGATAAAGCCGAAGTAATAGACGCTATCGATCGCCGTATGACTCAGCCCGTTTGCGCCCGCGCGATACAGCACGGAAAAGTACAGGCACAGCGGCAGCAATTCGGCGGCGAGCACGACCGGCACGGGCAGATTCATCAGCACCGACAGCAACGCGCCCGTTGCCGCCAGCGTCATCATGAAGATGAACACGCGGTTGATATTGAGTTGCATGGTTTTATCCCGGCAGATTGGAGGGAACCAGCCTGGCGTCGGGACCTTCGTCGTAGCCGAAGAACCAGGCCCAGAACGTGTCGCGGCATCGTCCGACGCCCGCCGATACATCGCTGCGCGGAATGATGTTGAGTTCGACGCTGACGTTATGGAACGTCGGACGCGCCACGGTCGCGCCGCGCGATTCCTTGAACGTCTTGATGACTTGAGCGCCGCCGGAACATCGGTAGAGCGAGAAGCGGTCGGTGTATTCCATCAGGTCGGAAAAGATCACAAGATGCGTCGCGCCGTTTGATCGCATGTAGTCCAACAGCGACAGATCGATCAGCGACTGCGCGATCGGCGATTCCTTCGAGCCCTTGATCGGCGCCTGCACGGCCGCCTGCAACGGCTTCTCGAACTTCGTCACGTAATGACGCTCGAGCATGCGCGTGCTTTCCTTGAGCTCGTTGCCGGTGCGCCGCGGCTTGCAGTACGCAAAGGCCGGCACGAGATTCTTCTTCGACAGATCGTTCACGGTGAAGACCGAAACCAAATCGCCGTCGCGAATCTTGTGCTCGACCGTATTCTTCACGCGCTCGACGATCTCGTCGCGCGTCTGCGTCGCCACTTCGTCGCTCGTGTCGAGCACGATCACGGTCTTGCCCTGCACGTCCTGCGCGCATCCCAGTGCATCGACCGGCTCGGGCTTGTTCAGATGCGCCGCGCCCAGAATGCCGATCAGCACGACGCCGCTCAGCGCCGCGGCGGCATAGACGGTGAAGGTCTTGTTCATGCCTGCACGCTCACGACGGTGGAAAGCGGCATCGTGCGATGGCGCGCGTCGATGTTCTTCTGTGCTTCGCGCGTGACCTCGGCCACGAACTCGGCGAGCGCCACGCCCTGCTGAATGCGTCCTTCGTTTTCGAGATCGCGCATGCCGTCGTTGAGTTGGGACAGATACAGGCTCTTCGACATCTCCTGCTGCTGCTCGGCCGCTTCGACCTGCGCGATCAGCGCGCTGCCGTCTTCGTGTGCGTATTGGCAGATGAGATCAGGCGTTTCCGCGAAGTATTCCGGCGCGGGAATCGGGCGCACGGAGACGTTTTTCTGCCGATACACGTTCAGCACCAGCGTGAAATCGCGCTGAAGCTCGGTCAGCAAAACCTTCAGCGTGGCGACGTCGCTGCGGATGCCGCTTCTGATCTGGTCGAGCCGCGCCTTCGTGCTCAGCAACTGATTTTTCGCCGCCGCCATGCCGGTGACGCGCCGCTGGATTTCGCCGACGACCTTCAGCTTTACCACGTCGAGTTCGGAATCGAACTTGCGGCTGGCTTCAGTGAACAGGCGATCGCGCTTGCCGTGACCGGGATGACGATCGTCGCAGGAATAGCCCTTCCAGAACGCGATGGCGCTCAGCACGAGGCCGAGGAAGAACAGCACGAAGCTCATCAGATCGTTCGACGGCAGGCGGCCGATGAACACATAGCCCGCGACGCTCATCGCCCGTTTGAACGCCGCGCCCGCTTCGACCAGATCCGATGGATCGACCAGCAACTGATACTCGCTGCGATACGCCGAGAAGATCGCGTTGAAGTAGATCGCGACGAACACGGCGACCAGCAGCGCGTTCCAGCCCGCGACCTTGCAAACGCCCGCCGAGAGATTCTTGTAGCGGAACGCCATGCCCATGCAGAACGCGATCGACAGATTCACGATCGACACGAGAAACGCCACGAACGCGCCGCCGAGCAAACCTTGGGCGTTTTCGTACAGCACCGCGTTGCAGATCGTCTCGCCGAGAATGAACGGCACCAGCCACAGAAACGGCAACATTAGATTCTCGGGATAGCTCGCCTTCTCCGAGATATGGTTCAGCGCGCGATACGCCTTCAGTTCGGCCTCGCGCTGCAACTGATCTTCGCGCAGCCGGATGAGCACCGGCCGCTGCTGCTCGCGCGTGTGCGAGACCGTTTCGGTAAGCGGGCGATCGTGCAGCAGAGTGTCGCAGTCGACGCTCGTCTGGCTCAGCACGCTTTCGACTTCGGCGAGCGCCTTGATCTTCGATGCCTGCTTCTTGCTGAATTCCGCGTGACCGCCCGCGACGATCCGTTGCGCATCGGCCTGAAGCTGCGTCTCGTAGCTATCGAGCGATTGCGCCGACGTGGGCGGCAGCGACTTCGCGCCCTGCTCGATCCCTTTTTTTGCGTAATAGTCCTGCCTGGATACCAACTGCCCCGAATTCCCCATGATTCCGCTCTCGTCGCTCTTGTTGTATGAAATCTGTTACTTAATGTAACTATTTGTGAGCAAGCTTAGATTCAACCTTCAGTTTTGAAAGCGGCCTGCCTTATATAACGCGAACGAATGCGGAATTGCGACATCGAGGCGGCGATAACGCGGTCCACGAGCGTCACGGCCGAACAACATTTGCACGAACGGGCCGCCGCCGCTTAAAATATGCGGCTCTCGCGGGCGTCGTATAATGGCCATTACCGTAGCTTCCCAAGCTACAGACGTGGGTTCGATTCCCATCGCCCGCTCCAGATTCGCAACGAAAGCCGCCGCCTTCAGGGCGGCTTTTCAGTTGTGCGCCCAGCATGGGCGCACTCTTGCGGGTGCAAGTCGCGCGGCAAGTTGACCACAGCGAGCGAAGTGAAGCGCAACTGCGGAAGGGCGACCGACCGTGGGGAGGAAGCGTGGAGCGAAACTGC
>NZ_LFJJ01000024.1 GCF_001189365.1 Candidatus Burkholderia verschuerenii
CTTTAAGCGTATCAAGCATTTTCGTCGCGTCGCCACTCGATATGACAAACTCGCCCACAGCTACCTCACCTTTGTCTCCATCGTGTCTGCCTTCGGGCCGCTCTTAAATGTAAACAGGACCTAGGGTGACGTTAGGAGAAATGTATTTTACGATGGTGAATCATCGCCGACGACCAGACCGTTCGGCATAGGCCATTTTGCACACTCATGCAGACTCATCCCGAAGCCCCCGACGACGACACCCTCGACACGCCCGACACCGGCGAAGAAAAAGCGCGTTCCGGCATTCAGTCGATCGAGGTCGGTTTCCGGCTGCTCGACGTGCTCACCAACGAACCGCGCGCGATGATGCTGCGCGATCTCGCCCAGCGCGCGGGTATGAGCCCGGCCAAGGCGCATCGCTATCTGGTGAGTTTTCAGCGGCTGGGACTGGCATCGCAGGATCCCGTGTCGGGACGTTACGAACTCGGCGGCTTCGCGTTGCAAATGGGTTTGGCGCGGCTGGCGCGCGTCGACGGCGTGAAGCTCGCGCGCCTTGCGCTGGCGGAATTGCGTGACCGGATGGATATCACCGTCGGTATCGCCGTGTGGGGGAATCAGGGGCCGACGGTCGTGCACTGGATGGAATCGAGCTATCCGGCCAAGGCATCGCTCAAGCTCGGCGACGTGATGCCGCTGCTGTCGTCGGCGACCGGTCTGCTGTTCGCCGCGTATCTGCCGCGCAGCAAGACGCGCACGATGCTCGAGCGCGAGCTGTCGGCGTCGCGCAAATCGTTGTCGGAAGTGGAACCGGTGCTCGCCGATGTGCGCGAACACGGGGCATCGCGCGTCGAAGGCATGCTGCTGCCGACCATCCACGCGTTCTGCATGCCGGTGTTCGATTCGACCGGCGAACTCGCGCTCGGCCTGATCGCGCTCGGCCACGAAGGCGCATTCGATACGCGCTGGGGCGGCGCGATCGATTCCGAATTACGCGAATGCGCGCGCGGCTTGTCCTACGAATTAGGGTATAAGGCGGGCGAGCGCTGACGCGTCGGCGTCATGCGAAGCGAGGAACATCGCCCAATCGGCGTGTATCTCACCTGTTCCGAATGTTCCGCGTGCTCTCCCCGCGTGTAACGTAACGCGCGATCGCCCCGAACCATTGCCCGATGTCATTGTTTTCGTCTCACCGCCCTCGCCCCGCTGACGGCGATCCGCCCGATTCCGCCGCCGAACGCGACGCCACGCCGCGTCGCTGGGGGCGCTGGGCGCTGGCCGTTCTGATCGTCGCCGCGCTGCACTGGAGCGCGATGCGGTGGATCGACCATGCGCGGCAGCCGTCGAACGCGCCGCCCGTCGAACCGCCGCCGGTGCAGATCGAATTGCTGACGCCGAAGCCGGTCGCGCCGCCCGCGCCGACGCCGCCTGCGCCTGTGCCCGCTGCGAAACCCGCCGCGCCGAAACCCGCGCCTACGCCTGCGCCAGTAACGCCGAAAACCGCACCGAAGCCCGCGCAACCCGCCGAGCCGGTCCTCAGCGCGACGACACCGCCCAAGCCCGACGAAGCCGCCATCGCGGCAGCGCAGGCTGCATCGGCGGCACAAGCGGCCTCCGCGCAAGCCGCAGCGGCGCAAGCGTCGCAAGCAGCGCAAAAGGCCCCAGCCGCCCCGCCATCAGGCGACAAATTCAGCGTGCCGCCGACCGGCGATCTCCGCTACGACACGCTCGTCAACGGCATGATGAATCAGACCGGCACGATCCACTGGCTCAACGACGGCCAGCATTACGAAATGGTCGTGTCGATTCCGCTGCCTTTTGTCGGGCCGTTCCTCTATTCGAGCAAGGGTCACATCGACGGCTTCGGCGTCGCGCCGGAGCAATATTCGGAGCAACGCGGCCGCCGCGCCGCCGATATCGCCATTTTCAATCGCGAGACGAAGCAGATCGTCTACACGAAGACGCCGCAGTCGCAGCCGCTCGCCGATGGCGCGCAAGACCGCTTCAGCGTCGTCATGCAACTGGCGAGCCTCGTGCGCGGCGATCCGGACAAGTACAAGCCCGGCGTGACGCGCCAATTCGGTGTCGCGGACAATGACAGCAACGAAACCTGGACGATCGAAACCGTCGGCGATGAAAACGTGCAGACCCGCGACGGCTTTGCTGCGGCGCGTCATTTCACGCGCCTGCCGCGCCGCGACGGCGACAAGCGCAAACTCGATATCTGGCTCGCGCCGTCGCTCGGATGGCTCCCTGTGAGAATTCTTCAAACCGAGCCGAACGGAATGCAAATCGAACTGCTGTGGTCGGGCAAACTTCAGCCGCCTGGCGCGCCGCAGCAACCGGGCACGTAAGATGCGCATGAAGAAACCGCGTCCGAAAGGCCTACAATAGTTCAGACATTTTTCCTCGGCCTGAACCGGACGCACGTTCGTGCAGCACATCGGAAACAGCATCGCAAACCGCATTTTTTACGGAGCCGATATGCAGTTGACGATCAATCGCATCGACACCCGTTACGTCCTCGACAACGAAGGCGGCGGGCCGTGGCTGACCTTCATCCATCAACTCGGCGGCGATCATTCGGTCTGGGACCAGATGGCCGGCTATTTCCGAGAGCGCTTCACCGTCCTGCGCTACGACCTGCGCGGACATGGCGACACCACTGTTTCGACCGATGCCTTCAGCATCGACGATCTCGCCGACGATCTGGCCGAACTACTCGATCGCGTGGGCGCGCCGTCGACGCACGTCGTGGGCTTGTCCATCGGCGGAATGATCGCGCAAACCTTCGCGGCCAATCATGCCGATCGGGTCGATTCGCTGACCGTGGTCGGCGCGCCCGCCTTTATCCCAGACGACGCGCGTCCGACCTTCGCGCAGCGTGCCGCCCATGCGCGCGAGCACGGCACCACGAGCCTCGCCGATGCCACACTCGAACGCTGGATGACGCCGGACTTCCGAAAGGCGCATCCTGAAGTAGTGGAACAGATCGGCGAAACGATTGCGCGTACGCCAGCCGAGGGTTTCGCCCGCGCCGCCGAAGCGGTCAGCCGCTTCGACATGCGCGACAAGTTGCGGAACATCGACGCACGCACGCTGGTGATTGCCGGCGAGCACGATAGTGGCACGCCGCCTGCTGCTTCCAAGGTAATAGCGGACACTGTACCCGGCGCGCGATTCGAAACGCTCGATGCCGCGCATTTGTCGCCGGTCGAACAGTCTCAACGTTTCAGCGCGCTCCTGGATAGCTTCTTGCGCAACCCCATTTGATGTTGTTTGAGAAGAAAGCCTCGATGTCAACCGTTATTCGTCGAGGCCACCCCTTGAATTCCAACCCAGTCGCTCCAACTAAGATTCAGATTTGCCAGGAGCAAAACAGGAATAAGGAGTGTCGCCATGCAAATGATCTACAACAGCCCTAACTATTGCGTCGTCGAATTTCCGCCGCAGGACAACCATCTCGCGATGATGTCGGGCGGCTACGAGATCGTCGATAAAAACACGCAGCGCGAAATCTTCATCGATGGCGCGCTCGCAGCGAAGTTCCGCGAGCATGTGCAGAAACTGATCGAGGAAGAGCCGTCTCTCGAAGACGTGGACGAGTTCCTCGGCCAGTTCGATATCTTGATGACCCAGCCGGTGGTGCTTCACTGAAGCACGCCGCGCGGGCGTCTTAGCGCCGCTCGCGCTCGTCCGGCCGCCACGCCAGCGGCCCGGGCGGCCAACCCACAGGCGACACTGAATGACCCCGCCCCCACTGGTGGCGGGGTTTTTCTTTTGCGCCGACGCCACGGCCCGCCCCCCGCCGCGCACGGCGATCGGCCGATGCAGCGGCTACAATGTCAGGCTATTTCACATTTGTTCGCAGGGTCATCGGTCATGAACCAGAACGCCATTTCGAAAGCTTATACGCGCGGCGCGGCGCTTCCCGCGCTGCTGCAGAAGCGCATCCTGATCCTCGACGGCGCGATGGGCACGATGATCCAGCGCTACAAGCTCGACGAGGCGGCGTATCGCGGCGCGCGCTTCGCGGACTATGAACGCGATATCAAGGGCAACAACGAGTTGCTGTCGATCACGCAGCCGCAGGTGATTCGCGAGATCCACGAGCAATATCTGGCCGCGGGCGCGGATATCGTAGAGACCAACACCTTCGGCGCAACGAGCGTGGCGCAGGCCGATTACGGCATGGAGTCGCTTGCGGCCGAGATGAACGTCGAGTCGGTGAAACTGGCGCGCGAGGCCTGCGACAAGTATTCGACGCCCGACAAGCCGCGCTTTGTCGCGGGCGCGATCGGACCGACGCCTAAGACCGCGAGCATTTCGCCGGACGTCAACGATCCGGGCGCGCGCAACGTCACCTTCGACGAACTGCGCGACGCGTACTACGAACAGGCGAAGGCACTGCTCGACGCAGGCTGCGATCTGTTCCTCGTCGAAACCATCTTCGACACGCTGAACGCAAAAGCCGCGCTGTTCGCGCTGGACGAGTTGTTCGAAGACACGGGCGAGCGCGTGCCGATCATGATTTCCGGCACGGTGACCGATGCATCGGGCCGCATTCTGTCGGGGCAGACGGTCGAGGCATTCTGGAACTCGCTGCGTCACGCGAAGCCACTCACCTTCGGCTTGAACTGCGCGCTGGGTGCGGCGCTGATGCGCCCGTACATCGCCGAACTGGCGAAGCTGTGCGATACCTATGTGTCGTGCTATCCGAACGCCGGTTTGCCGAATCCGATGAGCGATACGGGCTTCGACGAAACGCCGGATGTAACGTCGGGATTGCTGAAGGAATTTGCGACGGCCGGGCTCGTGAATCTCGCGGGCGGGTGTTGCGGGACGACGCCGGAGCATATCGCTGAAATCGCGAAGGCGCTTGCGGAAGTAAAGCCGCGTAAATTTCCGTCGCAGTATCGTGACGCAGCCTAACATCGCATAACGAGATACAAGACATGACCGACCACACCATGCGTCTCTCCGGCCTCGAGCCGTTCAACGTCACCGACGGCTCGTTGTTCATCAACGTCGGCGAGCGCACCAACGTGACCGGCTCGAAAGCCTTCGCGCACATGATCCTGAACGGCCAGTTCGACGAAGCGCTCGCCGTCGCGCGGCAGCAGGTCGAGAACGGCGCGCAGGTCATCGATATCAACATGGACGAAGCCATGCTCGATTCGAAGGCCGCGATGGTGCGCTTCATGAATCTGATCGCGTCCGAACCGGATATCGCGCGCGTGCCGATCATGATCGATTCGTCGAAGTGGGAAGTGATCGAAGCGGGCCTGAAGTGCGTGCAGGGCAAGGCCATCGTCAACTCCATCTCGCTGAAGGAAGGCGAGGAGCAGTTCAAACATCACGCGAACCTGATCCGCCGATACGGCGCGGCATCGGTCGTCATGGCGTTCGACGAAAAAGGCCAAGCCGACACGTTCCAGCGCAAGACGGAAATCTGCAAGCGCTCGTACGACATCCTCGTCAACGAAGTCGGCTTCGCGCCGGAAGACATTATCTTCGATCCGAATATCTTCGCCATCGCGACCGGCATCGAAGAGCACAACAACTACGCGGTCGATTTCATCGAAGCCACGCGCTGGATCAAGCAGAACCTGCCGCACGCGAAGGTCAGCGGCGGCGTGTCGAACGTGTCGTTCTCGTTCCGCGGCAACGATCCGGTGCGCAAAGCCATCCACACCGTGTTCCTGTATCACGCCATTCAGGCGGGCATGGACATGGGCATCGTGAACGCGGGACAGTTGGGCGTGTATGCCGATCTCGATGCCGAACTGCGCGAGAAAGTGGAAGACGTCGTGTTGAATCGTCGTGAAGACGGCACGGATCGTCTGCTCGAAGTCGCCGACAAGTTCAAGACCGGCGCGGCCAAGAAGGAAGAGAACCTCGAATGGCGCAATCAGCCGGTCGAGGCGCGGCTGTCGCATGCGCTGGTGCACGGCATCACCAACTTTATCGTCGAAGATACGGAAGAAGTCCGGCAGAAAATCGACAAGGCGGGCGGCCGTCCAATCAACGTGATCGAAGGTCCGCTGATGGACGGCATGAACGTCGTCGGCGATCTGTTCGGTCAGGGCAAGATGTTCCTGCCGCAAGTCGTCAAGTCGGCGCGCGTGATGAAGCAGGCCGTCGCGCATCTGATTCCGTTCATCGAGGAAGAAAAGAAGCGGCTCGCCGAAGCGGGCGCGGACGTGCGTCCGAAGGGCAAGATCGTCATCGCGACCGTGAAGGGTGATGTGCACGATATCGGCAAGAACATCGTGTCGGTCGTGCTCCAGTGCAATAACTTCGAAGTGGTCAACATGGGCGTGATGGTGCCGTGCGCGACCATCCTGCAGAAGGCGAAGGAAGAAGGCGCGGACATCATCGGCTTGTCGGGTCTGATTACGCCGAGTCTCGAAGAAATGGCTTACGTCGCCTCCGAAATGCAGCGCGACGAATACTTCCGTGGCAAGCAGACGCCACTCTTGATCGGCGGCGCGACGACTTCGCGCGTGCATACGGCCGTCAAGATCGCGCCGAATTACGAAGGGCCGGTCGTGTATGTGCCGGACGCATCGCGTTCGGTGTCGGTGGCGTCGAGCTTGTTGTCGGACGAAGGCGCGGCCAAGTATCTCGACGACCTGAAGAGCGACTACGACCGCATCCGTCATCAGCACGCCAACAAGAAGGCGCAGCCGATGGTCACCTACGACGAAGCGCGCGCCAACCGCACGAAGATCGACTGGACCGCGTATCAGCCGAAGAAGCCGACGTTTATCGGGCGTCGCGTGTTCAAGAACTACGATCTGGCCGATCTGGCCAATTACATCGACTGGGCGCCGTTCTTTCAGACCTGGGATCTCGCCGGTCCCTATCCCGCGATTCTCAACGATGAAATCGTCGGCGAATCGGCGCGGCGCGTGTTCTCGGACGGCAAGTCGATGCTCTCGCGCATCATTCAGGGCCGCTGGCTGACGGCAAACGGCGTCATTTCGCTGCTGCCCGCGAACACCGTGAACGACGACGACATCGAAATCTACACGGACGAATCGCGCACGCAAGTCGCGATGACGTGGCGCAATCTGCGTCAGCAAAGCGTGCGTCCGGTCGTCGACGGCGTGATGCGTCCGAACCGGTCGCTGGCCGATTTCATCGCGCCGAAGGATTCGGGCATGAAGGACTATATCGGCCTGTTCGCGGTCACGGCGGGCTTGGGCGTGGATAAAAAGGAAACGCAGTTCGAAGCCGATCACGACGACTACAGCGCGATCATGCTGAAGGCGCTCGCCGATCGTTTCGCGGAAGCCTTCGCCGAAGCGCTGCATGCGCGCGTGCGTCGCGAATTGTGGGGCTATGCATCGAACGAAACGCTCGACAACGACGCGCTGATCTCCGAAAAGTACGCCGGCATTCGTCCCGCGCCGGGTTATCCGGCGTGCCCGGATCACCTCGTCAAGCGCGAAATGTTCGAAGTGCTTCAGGCGGAAGAGATCGGCATGAGCCTGACCGAATCGCTGGCGATGCTGCCGGCCGCGAGCGTGTCGGGCTTCTATCTGGCGCATCCGGAGAGCACGTATTTCTCGGTCGGCAAGATCGGCGACGATCAGCTTCGGAGTTTCGCGGAACGCATGGCGATTTCATCGACGGATGCGGAGCGCGCGCTCGCGCCGCTACGCTAACAGAATTCGCCGCGCCAGCGCCGTCGCGTCAGGTTGTTGGAAAAAACCATACGCGCGGCGTAATGCCGAAGAAAACAATCGTGCGATCGGCGAGGAATTTTGTAATTCCATACACTGTTGCTGCGATACGCCGTCATGACGACGGACACGCACACTTTCGTCACGGAGAAAGTCGCATGAAGAAGATGACGTCCGCGGTAACCGTAGCGATCGCAGCCGCCGTTCTCGCTTCAGGGTCGGCCGCGTTCGCGCAGCCCGCCAGCAGCACCACCGCGTCTTCGTACTCGCCGCCGCAAACCGAGCACAAGAAGAAGCCCAAGAAGTCGAAGTCGTCGAAGCAGATGAACGGTCAGTCGCAGTAAGCCCGCTCATTCGGCAGATTGGTAAGAACAAAGCCCGCATCGTCGCCGATGCGGGCTTTGTCTTTACTTCGCATCCGAAACGCGCAGACGCGTCAGACGCCCCAGAGAATGTCTTTGTTCTCTTTGTGCGAGAGCCGCAGTATATCGAGGAACGGATACGCGCGCTGCGCCAGTCCGATCGGGATTTCGTGATGCTCGTGCCTTTCCTCGCCTTCGTGGAAATGGCCGTCGTGCTCGGCGCGCTGCTGTTTGTCGACGGACACGGCCGCTTCGAGCTTTTCGATGGCGGCGGGCATTTCGTCGTGCGTGATGACGCCCCGTTCGCCCAGCGGTTTGCCGATGATGCCGAGCAGATACTCCGCCAGATTTTCGAGCATCATGACATCGGGTGCAGCGGGACTTTTGAATGTGATCAGCATGATGGGAGGTCCTTTTGCTTATGTTGAATTACTGCCGGACGCTATTCGAGAGGCGCCGGCAAGCCGATCGTTTTGTTCAAACCGTTGCTAAAGAGCACGGTGTTTGGACAGTTTAGCACCTGCTAAAATCCTCATTTTGGCAGTGATATCACTCGATATCGTTCGATACTCGCCACGTCCCGCTCCACCGGATCACACTCAGCATGCTGCCCGCACACAAACTCACCCTCGAAACGCTCCTCTCCGACGCGGTCCACACCGTCGCCCAGGCGACTCAGGGCGCAAGCGAAGCCGCCTTCGTCGCGCCGTCGATCGTGCTCGAACGACCCAAGGTCGCGGCGCACGGCGACGTGGCGTCGAACGTCGCGATGCAGCTCGCCAAACCGCTGCGCGCCAATCCGCGTCAGCTCGCGCAGCAAATCGTCGATGCACTGCTGGCCGCGCCGAACGCGAAAGGTCTGGTCGAAAGCGCGGAAGTCGCGGGCCCCGGCTTCATCAATCTGCGGCTCGCGGCCAAGGCGAAGCAAGACGTGATCCCGGCCGTGCTCGGCGAAGCCCGCGCCTACGGACGCTCGACGCGCGACGCCGGCAAGCGCGTGCTGGTCGAGTTCGTGTCGGCGAATCCGACCGGTCCGCTGCACGTTGGCCACGGCCGTCAGGCCGCGCTCGGCGACGCGCTGTCCAATCTGCTCGACACGCAAGGCTACGCCGTCCATCGCGAGTTCTATTACAACGACGCGGGCGTGCAGATCGGCAATCTCGCCACCTCGACGCAACTGCGCGCGCGCGGCCTCAAGCCCGGCGACGCCGAATGGCCGGACGCCGCGTACAACGGCGAGTACATCGCGGATATCGCGCGCGACTACATGGCTGGCGAAACCGTCGCCGCCAACGACGGCGAGCCGGTCAAGGGTAAAGGCGACGTCGACGACCTCGAAGCGATCCGCAACTTCGCGGTGGCGTATCTGCGTCACGAGCAGGATCTGGATCTGACCGCTTTCGGCGTGAAGTTCGACCAGTTCTATCTGGAGTCGTCGCTGTACAAGGAAGGCCGCGTCGAAAAGACCGTGGCGGCACTCGTCGATGCCGGCAAGACCTACGAGCAGGACGGCGCGCTCTGGCTGCGCACCACCGACGACGGCGACGACAAGGACCGCGTGATGCGCAAGTCCGACGGCACGTTCACGTACTTCGTGCCGGACGTCGCGTATCACGTGACCAAGTGGGAGCGCGGCTTCACCAAGGTCATCAACGTGCAGGGCTCGGATCACCACGGCACCATCGCGCGCGTGCGGGCCGGTTTGCAGGGTCTGGGCGTCGGCATTCCCAAGGGCTATCCCGACTACGTGCTGCACAAGATGGTCACCGTCATGCGCAACGGTCAGGAAGTGAAAATCTCCAAGCGCGCGGGCAGCTACGTGACAGTGCGCGATCTGATCGAATGGTCGGGCGGTCTCGCGCCGGGACATGAAACCGCGCCGGATCAGATCGACGAGGACACCATCCGTCGCGGCCGCGATGCC
The DNA here is from genome assembly GCF_001189365.1 of Candidatus Burkholderia verschuerenii. GTDB lineage: Bacteria > Pseudomonadota > Gammaproteobacteria > Burkholderiales > Burkholderiaceae > Caballeronia > Caballeronia verschuerenii. The sequence continues at coordinate 9,957 of NZ_LFJJ01000024.1, forward strand.
GTGCGCTTCTTCCTCATCTCGCGCAAGGCGGATACCGAATTCGTGTTCGACATCGATCTCGCGCTGAAGCAGAACGACGAAAATCCGGTCTATTACGTGCAATACGCCCATGCGCGCATCTGCACGATTCTCAACGACTGGAAGGAGAAGTTCGGCGGCGACGTGTCGAAGGCAGCGCAGGCCGATCTGTCGCCGCTGTCCAGCGACCGCGCGATGGCGCTGCTCAACAAGCTCGCCGAGTATCCCGAGATGCTCTCACACGCTGCCGACGAACTCGCGCCGCACGCGGTCGCGTTCTATCTGCGCGATCTCGCCGGGGAATTTCACTCATTCTACAATGCCGAGCGCGTGCTCGTCGACGACCAGAAGGAGCGCGACGCGCGCATCGCGTTGCTGGCGGCGACGCGTCAGGTGCTCGACAACGGGCTCGCGACCATCGGCGTGTCCGCTCCTCAAAAAATGTAAAAGCGTGCCGTCTGCCGGCCGCGCATGCTTCGAAAATGACAAATTCGGCGTGCGCGTACGACAGCATGGCGCGGCTCTGACTTGTGCCACAGCTATAATCGTCGGCCCACTCGAAGACTTTTCGCAGGTGATTCATACGATGGCAAAACCACGCCGCACGACCAAGCAATCCAAGCAGTCGAAGCAAACCGGGGGAACGTTTCTCGGCATCGTGCTGGGCCTGATCGTCGGCCTGGCGATCGCCGTGATCGTCGCGCTGTACATCACGCGCGCACCGACGCCGTTCGTGGCGAAGGTCGCGCCGTCGTCGCCGGACAACGCCTCGTCGTCGTCCCAGTCCGCCCAGCCTTACGATCCGAACCGTCCGCTGCAAGGCAAGACGCCGGGTCAGGCCGTGCCGCAGGCCGCTCAACCCACGCCGCCGAATACCGCACCGGGCCAGACCAGCAATCAGACGCAATCGTCGGGCATGCTCGACGAACCGCAGATCGTCGAAGTGCCGCCGTCGGGCAGCGCCGCATCGGCGACGCAAAATGCCGCCAAGCCGGCCGCCAGCGCGCCGAACGCCGGCAGCGCGGCCATCGCCAAGGGCGGCTCGCAGCCCGCCAAGACCACGCCGCCCGCGCCAGGCGACGTCAACACCGGCTATTACCTGCAAGTCGGCGCGTACAAGACGCAGCAGGACGCCGAACAGCAGCGCGCGCGTCTGGGCTTCCAGGGCTTCGAATCGAAGGTGACGCAGCGCGATGCGGGCGGTGTGACGTACTATCGCGTTCGCATCGGTCCGTTCGCGAAGTTCGAGGAAATGAACACGGCTCGCCAGCGTCTGTCGGACGCGGGTGTCGATACCGCCGTGATCCGCTTCTCGAAACAGTGAACATGACGCCGCCTGCCCCGCTTCACGCGGTCGCGGGCGGTTTCGCCTTAAGCCACGCTTAAGCGACGTGTGTCCCACTTACGGTCTTCTCAGGTTTCCTCTCCGATCATGAAAAAACTGTTTAGCGCCCTCGCCCTTTCCTTCGGCATCGCCGCCGCGTCGATGAGCGTCGCCACCGCCGTTCAGGCCGCGCCGACTCAGGGCAAGGACTACACGGTGCTGCAAGCGCCTCAGCCGGTCGGCGCGCCCGCCGGCAAGGTCGAGGTCATCGAATTCTTCTGGTACGGCTGCCCGCATTGCAACGAATTCGAGCCGTACCTCGAAGCCTGGGAAAAGAAGCTGGGACCGGATGTCGTCTTCAAGCGCGTGCCGGTTGCATTCCGCGACGACTTCATTCCGCACTCGAAGATGTATCACGCGCTCGTCGCGATGGGTCTCGCGGAAAAGCTCACGCCGGCCGTCTTCAACGAGATCCACGTCAAGAAGAACTATCTGCTGACGCCGCAGGCGCAGGCCGACTTCCTCAAGACGCAGGGCGTCGATCCGAAGAAGTACATGGACACCTACAACTCGTTCTCGACGCAGAGCGATATTCAGCGCGATGCCAAGCTGCTCACCGACTATCACATCGACGGCGTGCCGACGGTCATCATCCAGGGCAAGTACGTGACGGGCCCGGCGCAGACCAACAGCCTGAAGGGCACGACCGACGTGATGGACTTTATCGTCCAGCAAGTTCGCGACAAGAAGATGTAAGCCCGCGCGCGCCGGTATGAACGCAGTTCCGCTGAAGGTTTTCATCACCGGCGCATCGAGCGGCATCGGCCTCGCGCTGGCCGAAGAGTATGTCAAACGCGGGGCCGGCCTCGTCGCCCGCCGCGCCGAGTCTCTCGCGGCATTCGCCGCCCGCTTTCCCCACGCTTCCATCTCGATTTATCCCGTCGACGTGCGCGATCACGACGCGCTCGCCGATGCCGCGCGCCGCTTTATCGCCGAACAGGGCGCGACGGATATCGTCATCGCCAACGCGGGCATCAGCCGCGGCGCGCTCACCGGCCACGGCGACCTCGACGCCTTCCGCGCCGTGATGGACACCAATTACCTCGCGATGGCCGCCACCTTCGAGCCGTTCGTCGCCTCGATGACGGCCGCGCGTCGCGGCACGCTGGTAGGCATTTCGAGCGTCGCGGGCGTGCGCGGGCTGCCCGGATCAGGCGCGTACAGCGCGTCGAAATCGGCGGCGACGAAGTATCTGGAATCGTTGCGCGTCGAGATGCGGCCGCGCGGCGTCGCGGTGGTTACCATCGCGCCGGGTTACGTGCGCTCCGAGATGACCGCGCACAATCCGTATCCGATACCCTTTCTGATGAACGCCGATCGCTTCGCATCGAAGGCGGCGGATGCCATCGCGCGGCGCGTCCGCTACGCCACTTTTCCGTGGCAGATGCGTATCGCCGGCATGCTGCTGCATGTGCTGCCGCGCTGGCTCTACGACGCGCTTTTCGAGAAAGCTCCACGCAAGCCGCGCGCGGGCGAATGACGAAAAAAAACCGGCTGCGCGTTCAAACGCAGCCGGTTTTTTGCAGCGAGCCGGTTTCGGCTCGCGCGATCGGAACGCCGGATCAGAACGACACGTAAGGCGCGCTTCCCGACAGGTCATAGCCCACGTAAACATGGCGGCCGAAGTAGAACGGCAGACCGAAGTCGAAGAATCCCGACATGCCCAACTGACCGCCCAGGCTATTGAAGGCGAACTTGCCGCCGCCCGAGGTCAGCGTGCGCGCGCTCACCAGCGCGAACGGAACCGTGGTCGTGTTGCCTTCGGTGCCGGTGATGGCCGTCGACAGCGACTGCTCCGACGACGGGCAATAGAACGAACTCGTGCTCGAGCACAGCGTGAAGCTGTCCTGGAAGAAGTTGCCGTTCGATCCGGTATCGAAGAAGGTCTGATACGTCGTGCCCTTGTACACGCCGGACAGATCGCCGAAGCCATCGGTGCCGTACTTGGTCACGCCGGTCAACGCGTTGTTGCTCTGCGTCCCTATGCCGAATATCAGCGTGCCGGATGCGGTGGCCGCGCCGGTATCCGCGACGGGCGGCAACTGCACGATCACGCCGTTGTTGTCGACCGCGAACTTCGTCACCGGGTTGATGACCTGCTGGGCGCGCGGCGCGATCACGCCGGTGCAGTTCGTGCCGTTGGCGCATGTGAAGTACATGCCGTTCTGCGCCGAACTCGCGCACGAGCTGCCGCAGTCGTAGGTCGCCGCGCCGACGCCGAGAATGCCGTTGGCGCCGATTTCCGCGACCGTGCTTTCGTCGTTGCCGGACGGGCAGCCGTTGAGGCCGGTCGGCGCGGCGCTCGACGCGAGATCGCCGATGATCTGAATCGGAATGTTCGACGCCTGCTCGGTGCCCATGCGGACATCGGCGGTACGGACGGTGCCCCAGGTGTAGCCATCGGCGAAGCCCGCGCATTCGGCGAGCTGACCGCCGCTCGACGATTGCACGACCGGCAGATTGCCAAGCACCTGCTGCGCCGCCGAACTGACCAGACGCAGGCCGAACGACGCCGTATCGAGCTGAATGTTGTCGATGGTCTGACACACGTTGGTGCCGGGCGCGCATACCGTCACCGAGACATTCGGGATATTGACGAAGTTCGCCGCGCCCGAATTGACCGTGATCGGCACCGCGTTGGTGTTGTTGACCGGATCGGGTTGCGCGGTCGCCGTGCTGATCGAGCCGCTGCCCGTGCCGCCGCCGGTCGAGCCGCCCGACGAACCGCAGCCGGAGGAGCCGCCGCTCGAACTGGAACTGCTGTTGTCGCTGCCGCCGCCGCACGCGGCCAGCGTCAACGCGAGGAAAAGCACGCCGAGCCAGCGCGCGATGCCGCCGCTGCGCGAGGAAGAAGCGCGGGCGCCAGGTGTCGTTCTAAGCATTCTGGATCTCCCCTCGCTTATTGGATGTCGCTGGCGGACACGCCTGCGGGCAGTGCCTGCGGCAGATACGCGACGCCGGCGAACGAGCCCATGTGGCCGCTGGACTGGACCACGAGGCCCGCGTCCTGCACGCTCACGACTCCGCGTCCGCCGCGCGCTGCGCTTTCAGGCTTTGCTGATATTGCGGGAAGTAGCTGCCGAGCAGGGTGGCGAGATCGGGCACGCGCGGGCCACGCCACGCGATGCCGAACACGGAGCCATCCGTGGACAGATATTCGTTGATGACCGTGCCGCTCGCGAGCGTCGTCGAGCGCATGGTGTAGCTGGTCGTCGACCTGGACGATGCGCCGGATGCGGCGGCGACCTTCGCCGTGCGCTGGATCGTGTCGCCGGCCGTGGCGCCCTTCGGCGCATCGATCGGGTTGCCGCCCAACACGGCGAACGCGGGCGATGCGATACAGACGCCGAGCACGCCTGCGACGATCGCCATCGCGTGTGTAAGAGTCCCGCGACGGGATTGCTTCGATGCCTTCACTGGGCCTCCCATTCCTTTTTATCCGGCTGCGCGCGAGAGGCGCGGCCGGTTCTGACGATAGTGACTGACAATCAAGTCACCCTTTGGTTCGCAAACGTTTTTTACATGCGAAACCGACAGTATGCCAGTCATGAGAAATAGTCATGTCGTTCGTAAAAACATGGCATTTCAGCAATACCGCGCGGCGGGACGCGCGCGGTGAACTTATTGGGCGAAATGCAGGCGGAATGCGGCGCGCGTTTTCACGCGCGCCGCGAGCCGTCAGAAGCCGAGGCTGGCCAGCAAATCGTCCACTTGCGACTGGTCTTGCACCACGTCGCTGCGGCCTTCCGGATTGATCTGCGGACCGTTCAGCAGCGAGTCGGGCGTGCCGGTCGCCGCCGACATCAACAACGCCGCCAATGCCGCGAACTGCTCGCGCCGCTCGGGCGCGATGTTTTCCAGCAGCACGCCCAGCAGTTGCTGTTCGATCAGATACACGACTTCCGTGATCTTCTTGATCACCTGGCCGGTCAGATCCTGAAAATCCTGCGCGAGCATGATTTCCATCAGTTGCGCATTGGTCGCGGAGGTCCGCTCCGGCACGCTCTGCAAGAAGCTGCGGGTCTGCGCGAGCAGTTCGCCTGCCTCTCCTTCAGCAAGCGGTGCGCCATACCACGTGCCCCAGCGGGCATCGAGGGCGAGCGCTTCGCGCTGCATCGCGTCCTGCATCGGCTGGGCCTTTTCGATCGCGTTCAGCGCGCGTTCGGCCGCCTGCTCGGTCATCGTGGCGACGTACTTCAGCCGATCGCGCGCGTCGGGCACGGCTTGCGCGGCGGCTTCGACCTGCTTGTCGAGGCCGAGCTCGCGCATCGAGTCGCGCAGCGCGCGCGTCACCTGGCCGATGCGCGTGAGAATGCGATCGCTCGATGCATCGCCCTCGGCTTCGACCGCTTCCGCGATCTGCGCGGCGAGTTCAGAAGTCAGATCGGTCACGATCAGCCTCCCGCTTTGGCCATCTTCACTTTCTCGAGAATCTTGGTGACTTTCTCGTCGAGCGTGGCGGCCGTGAAGGGCTTCACGACGTAACCGTTCGCACCGGCCTGCGCCGCCGCGATGATGTTTTCCTTCTTCGATTCCGCCGTGACCATCAGCACCGGCAGATGCGCCAGCGCCGCGTCGGCGCGGATCTGCTGAAGCATCGACAAACCGTCGAGGTTCGGCATGTTCCAGTCCGACACCACGAAATCGAAGCCGCCGCCGCGCAGACGCGCGAGACCGGCGAGGCCGTCTTCCGCTTCGTCGACGTTCGTGTAACCCAGCTCCTTGAGCAGGTTGCGCACGATACGGCGCATCGTCGGAAAATCGTCGACGACGAGGATCTTCATGTTCTTGTCCATCACTACTCCCGTGTAATCCATTCAATGCGGCGATGCCGCGTAATCAAACCGGTTAGACGCGTTGCACGCGTTCGCCCATCGATGCCAGCCGCGTCATCACGCGCCGGCTCATTTCGGATAACGGCGCGATTTCGCTCGCGCCGCCCAATAAAATCGCTTCGCGCGGCATGCCGAACACCACGCAGCTCGCTTCGTCCTGTGCGAGCGTGTACGCGCCCGCCTGTTGCATTTCGAGCAGCCCCGCCGCGCCGTCGCGGCCCATGCCGGTCAGGATCACGCCGATGGCGTTCTTGCCCGCGTGCGTCGCCGCCGAGCGAAACAGCACATCCACCGACGGACGATGCCGGTTGACCGGCGGCGCATCCGACAGATGCGCGACGTAGTTCGCCCCGCTGCGCGCCAGCAACAGATGCGCGTGGCCCGGCGCGATATACGCGTGGCCCGGCAGCACGCGCTCGCCGTGTTCGGCTTCCTTCACCGAGATACGACACAGCCCGTTCAGGCGTTGCGCGAACAACTTCGTGAAGCCCGGCGGCATGTGTTGCGCGATCAGCACGGCGGGCGCATCCGGCGGCAGCGGCACGAGCACTTCGCGGATCGCTTCCGTGCCGCCCGTCGACGCGCCGACGATCACGAGCTTTTCGGTCGAGACCAGCGGATTGTTGAAATGCGGCGCGGGCTTGGCCGGCAAGCCTTGAGCGGGAGCGCTTGCGGCCTGCGTCGCGTGGGTCGCCTGACGCACCCGCGCACGCGCTGCCGCGCGCACCTTCTCGGCGAGCTTTTCGGCGTAATCGAGCATGCCGTCGCGGATGCCGACTTTCGGCTTGGTCACGAAATCGACCGCGCCGAGTTCCAGCGCGCGCAGCGTGATTTCGTTGCCGCGTTCCGTCAGCGACGACACCATCACGACCGGCATCGGCCGCAGGCGCATCAGCTTTTCGAGAAAGTCGAGGCCGTCCATGCGCGGCATTTCGACGTCGAGCGTCAGCACGTCGGGGTTATGCTGCTTGATCAGTTCACGCGCGACGAGCGGATCGGGCGCGGTCGCGACGACGTGCATATCGGGCTGCGAGTTGACGATTTCCGTCATCAGACTGCGCACCAGCGCCGAATCGTCGACGCACAGCACCTTGATCTTCGGCGCGGCGGATTTGTTTGCCGTTCTGTCCATAGTGATCGGATTGACGATGCTCATGCTTCCTCCGCCGCTTTCGCGCCGCGAGGACCGTTGCCAAAGAGTTCGACGCGCGGCTTCACGGCAGCGCGGCTCGTGGCCGTGCTGATCGATGCCAGCGTGCTCGCGGTGGCCTTGCTCGCCGCTGCAGCCGCGTTGGCCGCATGACTTGCGCCGAACAGTTCCACCCGCGGCTTCGCCGCGATGCTCGCGGCCGCCGTGGGTTTGGTTTGATGGGTATTGAACAGCTCGACGCGCGCCCGCGCTTTCGCAAGGCGTTCCGCGCGCTGTTCCGGCGTGCGCTGCACGAGCGCCTGCTCGCGCTCGAGCACGACCGGATCGTGCTGAGTCATCAGTTTCTTGACCATCACCTGACCGGTGCGCGGCATGAACGCGACCTTGCGCGGATACATGCCCTGCAAGTCCTCGGCGGTGATGCGGATCTTTTCCAGCGCCAGATAACGGCGCACGAATTCCGAGTTGCGATCGCCGATGTTGATGGTCGTCATGCCGGTCAACACCGCGCCGCCGCCGAACACCTTCGCTTCGAAGCGCTCGCGACGTCCGCCGCGCTTGATCATCTCGTTGATCAGCACTTCCATCGCATACGCGCCGTAGCGCATCGAATCCGATGCCGCCGACGACGCATCCGCTCCGTCATCGGGCAACATGAAGTGATTCATGCCGCCGATGCCCGCCGTGCGATCGTTGATGCACGCCGCCACGCACGACCCGAGCACGGTGACCAGCACCATGTCTTCGCTGGTCATGTAAAACTCGTTGGGCAGCAGCTTCACGCCCGGCTTCTTGAAATGATTGTCGAAATACAGGTTCGACGCGATCGGCAGCCCGCTCATGCCGGTTCTCCCGCGAGCGTACGCAGCGTTTTCGGCGCGATGCCGCCCGTTTTCGCGTCGCGCGTCAGTTCGTACACCGTCTGACCGCGCAAACGGAATGCCTGCGTCACATACGTGAAGTTTTCCGAATGACCGGCGAACAGCAGCGCGCCCGGCTTCATCAGCGGTTCGAAGCGCGACAGCACTTGCCCTTGCGTTGGCTTGTCGAAATAGATCATCACGTTGCGGCAGAAGATCGCGTCGTACGGGCCTTTCACGTCGTAGCGCGCGTCGGTCAGATTCACGCGGCCGAAGTTCACCATCGCGCGCAGTTCGGGACGCACTTTCACGAGTCCCGCGTGCGCGCCCGTGCCCTTCAGGAAGAAGCGCTTCAGGCGTTCGGTCGGCAGCGCCTTGACCTGATTGAGCGAATACACGCCCGCGTCGGCCTTCTGCAAAACCTGGCTGTCGATGTCGCTCGCGTAGATCGTGCACTGCCGCGCGGCGTGATCGCCGAGCGCTTCGACCAGCGTCATCGCGATGGAATACGGTTCCTCGCCCGTCGATGCCGCCGAGCACCACACGCTGAACGGCTGAGACGGCTGCGCGCGACGCTTGGCGAAGTCCGCGAGAATCGGAAAATGATGCGACTCGCGGAAAAACGCGGTGAGGTTGGTCGTCAGCGCGTTCGTGAAAGCTTCCCACTCCGCGCTGTCCTCGTTCGCTTCGAGGCGATCGAGATATTGTTTGAAGGTCTCCAGGCCGCAGGCGCGCAGACGGCGTGCAAGCCGGCTATACGCCATGTCCCGTTTGTGATCGGACAGCGAGATGCCCGCCCGGCGATGAATCAGCTCGCGAATGCGGGCGAAATCCGCCGATGTGAATTCGAAATCGCGTTCGACTTCCGAGCTGCGCGGAATGGCAGCGAGGTCGATGCGTGCGTTGCGCGTGGTCATGATGCTTCGTGCGTCCTTGGCGTCGTGTCCGCGCGCCGCGTTTTCTTATTCAAAGACATGCTGCTTTCGTACCCGCCGATATTCGCGTCGAACTGCCCGCGAACGGGCATGGTGCCGAAAGCCTGCATGATCGTCTCTGTGTCCGTGGATGGTGCTTAGAAGGTTTCCCAGTCGCCGTCCGCAACCGTTGCCTTGGCGCGCGGTGCGGGCGATGCCTGCGAGGCCGAGGCCGTCGCCGGTGCGCTGACTCGCGCCGCCGGTTTGGTCGCCGCTGCTTCGCGAGCCGTATCCTTGATAACGGCCGGATCGCGCGCGACGTTAGGCTCCTGTGAAACTTTCGTGATCGACGCGACAGGCTTTTTTACCGATGCCGTCGTCGGCTCGACGCGCGCGGCCTTTGCCACGTTCGCCACGCTCGCCGCTTTCGCTGCCTTGGGCGCGAACGATGCCGCATCCACGCGCCATTGGCCCACGACGTCCTTCAACTGACGCGTCTGCTCTTCCAGCGATGCCGCCGCCGCTTCTTCGACGAGCGCGGCGTTCTGCTGCGTGACGCTGTCCATCTGCGTGACGGCGAGATTGACCTGCGCGATGCCGTCGGACTGTTCCTCCGACGCCGCGCTGATTTCGCCCATGATGTCGGTCACGCGGCGTACCGCCTGCACGATCTCGCTCATGGTTTCGCCGGCCCGCGTGACGAGCTCCGAGCCGTTCTGCACCTTCTCGGCTGAATCGCCGATCAGCGACTTGATTTCCTTCGCCGCCCCCGCGCTGCGTTGCGCCAGCGAGCGCACTTCGCCCGCCACGACCGCGAAGCCGCGGCCTTCCTCGCCCGCTCGCGCCGCTTCCACGGCCGCGTTCAACGCGAGAATGTTGGTCTGGAACGCAATGCCTTCGATCACGCCGATGATGTCCACGACCTTGTTCGAACTCGATGCGATCGCGTTCATCGTGTCGACAACCTGCTCGACCACCTGACCGCCGCGCGACGCGATATCCGATGCATTCACCGCCAGCTGGCTCGCCTGACGCGCGTTGTCGGCGTTCTGCTTCACCGTGCTCGTCAGCTCTTCCATGCTCGATGCGGTTTCCTGCAGCGACGCAGCCTGCTCTTCCGTGCGCTGCGACAGATCCGTGTTGCCGCTGGAAATTTCCCGCGCGCCGGTATCGATCGATTCCGCGCCGCGATGCACCGCGCCGACCATCGTCGTCAGATTGACGCGCATGCGTTCGATGCCGGTGAACAAGCGGCCGATTTCGTTGCTGCTGTCGCTGTGCGCGGGCGTCGTGAGATCGCCGCGCGAAATGCGCTCGAAGTGCTCGACTGCATCGCTGATCGGCTTGACGATGAGTCCGCCCAGCGCGACGCGCGTGCCGAACAGAATCAGCACCGACAGCGCGAGCAGCGCGCCGATGGTCGCATTCAGCGTCGTGATGTGCGATGCCGTATCGGCCTGCGAGGTTTCCGCGTGCTTCTGCTGGAACTGCACCGCCGCCGTCACCGCGTTGTCGAAGGCGACGAACATCGGGCTGATCTTGGTATCGGCGATGGCGTGATACGCGGCCATGTCGTTCGCGCGAATCGCGGCGAACTCCGGCTCCACGCCGCCCTTCACGAGCCGTGTCGTGTTGCGTGTTGAGCGCATCGAGCGTGTCTTTCGGCAAGGTCGAGGCGACCGTATCGAGGTAAAGCTTCCAGTTCTCGTTGCTCTTGTCGAGCAGATACTGGCCGCGATCCATCGCTTTCTGCGCTTCGCCGCTGCTACTGGCTTCGACCAGCGAACGCACGCGATCGAGCGTCACGCGCGAACGCAGCAAATACGACGACGCTTCCGACAACGCGCGCATCGCGACCATGTCCTGCTTCGCGAGCGTGGTGAGCGAAGCGCTCGCCGAATTGAGACCGACCAGCGCCAGCGCGCCGATGATCCCGGCGCAGGCGACGAACAACAAACCGACGAGCGTGAGCGTCGTCCGGATCGACAACTTCTTCAGCATGGTGATTTCCTGCGATCCTGTGGCGCGTTATCCAACGATATCGACGAGTTCCATCTCGCGGCTCGTCATGAGCTTCTCGATGTTCATCAGGACCAGCATGCGGCCTTCGTCCGTGCCCAGACCGGTGAGATATTCGGTGGCGAGCGCCGCGCCGAATTCCGGTGCCGGCATGACCTGTTCCGCCGCCAGCGTCAGCACGTCCGACACGCCGTCCACGACCATGCCGACCACGCGATGCGCGACGTTCAGGATGATCACGACCGTCTGGTTGTCGTATTCGACGCGGCCGAGGTTGAACTTCACGCGCATGTCGACGATCGGCACGATGATGCCGCGCAGATTGATCACGCCCTTGATGAAGGTCGGCGCATTCGCGATGCGCGTGACGCTGTCGTAACCGCGAATTTCCTGCACCTTCAGAATGTCGATGCCGTACTCTTCCGCGCCGAGCGTGAAGACGAGGAATTCCTGTCCGGCAGCTTCGCCTTGTGAATCGCGGCGTGCGGACGGGGCGTTTTGGATCGATTGAATTTCAGCCACGAGAGGCTCCCCAATAATCTGTCGTAGGTTTTTTAGTGAGTCTGCGGCGCGCTATGTTGCGCACGCGATTCGCGATTGAGCGCGGCCACGTCGACGATCAAGGCGACACTGCCGTCGCCCAGGATGGTCGCGGCGGAAATGCCGTGCACTTTTCGATAATTCGTTTCGAGGTTCTTCACGACCACTTGCTGCTGGCCGACGAGTTCGTCGATCAACATGGCGAAGCGGCGTCCCTCGGTCTGCATGATGGTGACGATGCCCTGCGTCGGTTCGGTGCGCGCGCCTTCGACATCGAAGGTGCTGTGCAGCGCGACCAGCGGCAGATATTCGCCGCGCACGCGCACCACGCGCTCGTCGTTGGCGACCGTGTAGATGTCTTCGGCAACCGGTTGCAGCGACTCCATCACGAAGTTCAGCGGCAGAATGAAAATCTCGCTGCCGACCTTTACCGACATGCCGTCGAGAATCGCGAGCGTGAGCGGCAGCACGATCTTCGTCGTCGTGCCCGCGCCCGGACGCGAGGTGATTTCGACGTGACCGCCCATCGACTGGATGTTGCGCTTCACCACGTCCATGCCCACGCCGCGGCCGGAAATGTCCGTCACCTGTTCGGCGGTCGAGAAGCCCGGCATGAAGATCAGTTGCCAGACGTCTTCGTCGGTCATCGAATCGCTGACGGCCATGCCCTGCTTCTGCGCCTTGGCGAGAATCTTGTCGCGACGCAGACCCGCGCCGTCGTCGCTCACTTCGATCACGATGTTGCCGCCGTGATGCGCCGCCGACAGCACCAGCTGGCCGGTCGTCGGCTTGCCCGCCGCGCGGCGCGCTTCCACGGTTTCGATGCCGTGATCGAGCGAGTTGCGCACGAGGTGCGTCAACGGATCGATGATGCGTTCGATCAGGCTCTTGTCCAGTTCGGTCGCCTGACCGAACGTGACCAGTTCCACTTCCTTGCCGAGCTTGCCGGCGATATCACGCACCAGACGCGGGAAGCGGCTGAAAACGTAATCCATCGGCATCATGCGGATCGACATCACCGCTTCCTGCAAGTCGCGCGCGTTGCGCTCGAGTTGCGCCATGCCGTTGAAGAGGCGATCGTGCAGCGCCGGATCGAACGCGCTGGTGGTTTCCGCGAGCATCGCCTGCGTGATCACCAGTTCGCCCACCAGGTTGATGAGCTGATCGACCTTTTCCACGCCGACGCGAATCGAGCTGCCTTCCGCCGATGCGGCGGCTTGCGGGCGCGCTTTCTTCTCGGCATCCGCCGATGCGGCCGGACGCGTGGGCAGCGGCGGAGGCGGCGCGGGCGCTTCGGCTTCGGCCTTCGGCGCTTCTTCCTGCTTGACCGGCGCGGCGGCGAGCGCGGCAGGCACGGCCGGCGTCGGAATCGGGCTCGGCGTCTGCAACGGCTGCGGCGCGAGCGCCGCCGGTTCCTTGCCGGCTTGCGCCGGCGCGTGGCCACGGCCAATGCCGATCTGCGATTCGTCGATGACGAAGCAGCACACGGCCACGATATCGTCAGAGCTGACATCCGAATCGAGCCAGAGCACGAGTTCGGTGTCGGTCTTCTGCTCGCCGACGATGGTGCCCAGATTCCCCAACTCTTCAGTCAGCGTTTCCAGGTCTTTCTCGCCCACCCCCCGTAGCGTAATTTTCAGGTGGGATCCCGCACCCGCCGCCGATGCGCCGATATCTTCCGGCATGTCAGGGGCAGCGGTTCCTTCATTCATTCCATCGGTGAGTTCGAACGCACCGTCCCAGTTGCCGTCGTCCTCGATGGCATCCGTCGCCTGCTCGACGACGTGCGTCGGCGGCGCGTTCGGGCCGTCGTAGCTCGGCGCGGCGACCGCTTTCGCGACGGGCGCGGGCGCTGCCACGGGGGCAACTGCGGGCGCGGCGGCGGCAGGCGCGGCATCGCCGCTTTTCAGACGTTCGAGCCGCGCGCAGATCTGCTCGGCGGCGGCCGCATCCGGCTCGGCGCTCGCGCGATACGCGGACAGCTGATCCTGCAACACGTCCTTCGTCGCGAGGAACGTGTCGATCATGTCGCGACGCAGCTTGAGTTCGTTGTTGCGCGCGCGATCCAGCAGCGATTCGAGGATGTGCGTCGTTTCCGTCAGCGCGGTGAAACCGAAGGTTGCCGCGCCGCCCTTGATCGAGTGCGCCGCGCGGAAAATCGCCGCGAGATCTTCTGGATCGGGATTGTCAATGTCCAGAACGAGCAGCAATTGCTCCATCTGCGCGAGAAGCTCGTCGGCCTCGTCGAAGAAGGTCTGGTAGAACTGGGTAATGTCGAATGTCATGCTGGAGTCACCGCGTTTCTGCTAGTTGCATGCGAGTTGTTCAGTGTGCCTGTTCCTGCGCGTCGGCCAGTGCCGCGACCACTTCGGTCAGCAGGTCCGGATCGAGGGGCTTTTCGATCCAGCCCGTGGCGCCCGCCGTGCGCGCCGCTTCCTTGAACGGCTCGCCGCTCTCGGTGGTCAGCACGAGAATCGGCGTCGCCTTGTAGGCGTGATTCGCGCGCAGCTCGCCGATCAGATCGAGACCGCATTTGCCGGGCATGTGCTGATCCGTCAGCACCAGATCGAAGCGCTCGGCCAGCGCCCACTCGAGGCCTTCGTTGCCGTCGCGGGCGACCGTCACTTCGTAACCCGCCGTGGTCAGCGTGGCGGAGAGGATTTGCCGCATGGCGGCGGAAGCGTCGATGGCCAGAATGTTCTTGATCATGGATGTGTGTGCGTCAGCTCTTGGTTTGTTGTCGGCGCAAACGGGCTGAGTCTTGAGCGCGAATTTGTAAGCACGCTTCCGGCGCAAGCTCGGCGGACAGGGTGACTCACTGCGTGAGCGCGGTACGGCTGAACGCGGGCATCTGGAACGCGATCGGCTTGATCGGTTTCATCTGCTGCATTGCGCCGCCGCCGTTGTCGATGGTCGCGGGCGCCGCGCCGTCGTCGCGCAGCATCGCGGCTTCGGCGCGATGATTGAGCACGATCACGCTGATGCGCCGGTTTTCCGGGTCCATCGGGTCCTTGCGGTTGAGGTTCTGCGTCGACGCGAGACCGAGCACGCGCAGCACCTTGGATTCGTCCATGCCGCCCGACACCAGCTCGCGCCGCGACGCATTCGCGCGATCCGCCGACAGTTCCCAGTTGCTGTAGCTCTTCTCGCCGCCCGCGTATTGCACGGCGTCGGTATGACCCTGCACGACGATGTTATTCGGCACGCCGTTCAACGTCTTGCCGATCTCGCGCAGGATGTCGCGCATGTACGGCTGCACGTTGTTGCTGGAGAGCGCGAACATCGGGCGCTTATGCGTATCGACGATTTCGATGCGCAAGCCCTGCTGCGTCGCCTCGATGCGAATCTGCTGCTTGAACTGGCGCAGCGTCGGATTGGCGTCGATGGCGGTCATCAGCTTGATCTGGAGATCGTGCAGACGCGCGTCTTCGCGGCGCTCGAGTTCGTCCTGCGCGGCCTTGAGCATTTCGTCGCTCTGCTGCTGCGAGGCGTGCTGCGCGAGTTGCGTCTTGCTGTCGGTACGGCGCGCGTCGCCCGGCTCTTCGCTGGCGATATCCCGTCCGCCGCCTTCGATGATGCTGTTGTCCATGCCGACGGTCTTGCCGTCGACCATCGCCGCCTTGAGCGGCATCTGGAAGTATTCGGCGATACCGCGACGCTGCACCGGCGACGTCGACGAGAGCAGCCACATCAGCAGGAAGAACGCCATCATCGCGGTCATGAAGTCCGCGTAGGCGAGCTTCCACGCGCCGCCGTGGTGGCCTTTAACCTTGCCGTTGACGACGCGCTTGATGAAGATCGGACGGTCTTTCTGGCCGCTCATGGCTTGAGCCTTATTCGACGCTGCGGGTGAGAACTTCGGACACGGCATCACTTCGCTTTTACGCGGCGGACGTGTTCTTCGAGTTCGGAGAACGACGGACGCTCGGTCGAGAACAGCACCTTGCGGCCGAATTCCACGGCGATCGACGGCGCGTAACCGTTGAGACTCGCGAGAATCGTCACCTTGATGCACTGGAACATCTTGGTCTGCTCGGCCAGGCGTTGTTCCGCCACGCCCGCGAGCGGGCCGATGAAACCGTACGAAAGCAGAATGCCGAGGAAGGTGCCGACCAGCGCCTGCGCGATCATTTCGCCGAGCACGGCGGGCGGCTGATCGGCGGAGGCCATCGTGTGCACGACGCCCATCACCGCCGCGACGATACCGAACGCGGGCATCGCGTCGCCGACCTTGTGCAGTGCCTGGGCCGGGGCTTCGCCTTCGACGTGATGCGTCTCGATTTCCTCGTCCATGAGGCTTTCGATTTCGAACGCGTTCATGTTGCCGCTGACCATCAGACGCAGGTAGTCGGTGAGGAACACGACGATTTCGTGGTCCGCGAGAATCTGGGGATACTGGTTGAAGACCGGGCTCTTGCTCAGATCCTCGATATCGGATTCGAGCGCGAGCGTGCCTTCCTTGCGCGCCTTGGCGAGCAGGACGTAGAGGAGCGCCATCAGCTCCATGTAGACGTCCTTGTTGTACTTGCCGCCCTTGAACAGGGTCGGAAGGACACGCAACGTCGCGAAGATAGTCTTCTTGTTGTTGCCGAGGATGAACGCGCCGACACCCGCGCCCGCGATCATGAGGATCTCGACGGGCTGCAGCAGCGCGCCAAGGTGGCCGCCTTCGAGCGCGTAACCGCCGAAAACGGACAACAATGTCACGAGCGATCCAACGAAAATCAGCACAGTCGATACCTCAGGAATTTGATGCGGGATGACCGCGGTTATGCTGGTTTACGGCACATGGACAAAAAACTTTGGGGGAGCTGTTCTAGACGCGCAAACGGTCAAACCCGCGCGGAGACTGGCTGCGACGCAACGGCGCAGCGCTTGGTATCGCCGTCTTTCGGCAGCTTTCAGGCCGCGATCGGGCGAATGCCGTCGGATGCAGGCGGCTTTTTGGTCTTGCCGGCGCGCGACGGCGGCTGGCACAAGCCGCACACGAAACCCGGCCGGAAGTCATAGGCATGCGCGACGAAACGTCCGCCGCAGCGCGTGCAGACGTTGGTCTGCAACATGCCCGAGTCGAAATAGCGCACCAGCGTCCAGGCGCGCGTGAGCGTGAGCACCGGCTCGTCGCCGTACAGCGCGATGTGCTCCAGATATAAACGGTAGCTTTTGACGATGACTTGAATCGTCGTCTGCTGGGCGATGCCGCCCGCCGCGTCCCGATGCTCGTCGATAAAGCGAAAAATCGCGTGAAACAGGGACGAATGGATATTCGGCTGCCACGTCATGAACCAGTCGGTCGAGAACGGCAGCATGCCTTTGGGCGGCGAGGCGCCCTTCAGCTCCTTGTAGAGCTTGATGAGACGATCGCGCGACAGGCTCGTTTCGGCTTCGAGCAGTTGCAGCCGCGCGCCCAGTTCGATCGCCAGGGTGATCTCGCGGACTTCCGCGATACGCTGCGCGTCGCCATCGGCAGGCGGGCCAAGATGGGCTGACGCCGCTCAGCCGATCTGTTCGACGGGCCCGTCCACCAGCAGAATCGCGGCGTGGGCGTGCGACAGCGCGGCGCTCTTGTCCTTGTCGGCGAGAGTCGCGGGATGGTGTGATCGTCGAAGCGGAAGCGGCACAGCAGATGGCTGGACGACGCCACCTTCACTGCCTGCGCGAGCGTGAGCGATGTCAGCACCTGCACGACCTGCTCCGACAGGCCGAGACGGTACATCGCCGTCACGCGGTCTTCCTGAAGCAGACGCTGCGCGAGCAGCAAGTACGACAGATTCACCTCGCGGATTTCCGCGAGCGTGCCCGTGTTACTGGTCGTCATTTTTTCCCCGAGTCGAATCGTGGCTGGTCAGGCCTTGCGGGAAACGTTTGCTCGGAGCCGCCTTGCATGCGCAAACGGCGAATCCGGTCCCGCTCGTAGAGTCGGTCCGATTGTCGGCGAAGTTTACTTGGCGAACCATCGGACAAACTCGCCGAGATCGCGACGGAAAAACGCGTATTCGCCTGTAGGAATATTTCTTACACGGCGATGCGCACAAGGGCGCACGGGCAGTCATGCGTTATCGGCCGCTATTCGTCTGACTTAATGGACGCGCTTGAAATTTTGCCCGTCGCGCGGGCGTATGCGCGGCGCGGATCGGTTGCGGGGCGGGCGTTCGAGGCCCAGGCCCGCGCATTGCTCATGCACCTCGCGGCGGCCGGTTTCCACGCTTCAGATGCGCTTTCATCGCCTGATTCGGTGCAACTTCTGACTTCGTAACAGCACATGTATCGCGCTGTAACAACGATAAGCGATTGAAAAATGACGTGAAATGCCACTCTCGATCCCGATAATAAGCAGTAGGGATAACCCGGTCGCGAACATTTCTGTTTTTTCCGGGCCGATCTCGGGCGGTGTCTCAACCACACGCGGCCCGCCCGAATGGCATTCTTAAGTGCTCGACCGGAGCGTGACTGCAATGCCCTGAACCAATAAGGAGAGTCACGTTATGCGAATCGCACAAATTGCACCGTTGTACGAAGCCGTCCCGCCGAAGTTCTACGGCGGCACCGAACGCGTCGTGTCGTATCTGACCGATGCCTTGGTCGACCTCGGCCACGATGTAACCTTGTTCGCGAGCGGCGATTCGCAAACCAAGGCCAACCTCGAAGCCGCCTGGCCGCGCGCCCTGCGTCTGGATCCGACGATCCGCGACGCGCTCGCGCCGCACATGCTGCTGCTCGAAGCCGTCCGCCGCCGCGCGCACGAATTCGACGTGCTGCACTTCCACCTCGACTACATGCCGTTCCCGCTGTTTACGCAGATGGACATGCCGTTCGTCACGACGCTGCACGGCCGTCTCGACCTGCCGGAACTGCAACCGATCTTCAACACGTTCACCAAGGCGAACGTGATCTCGATCTCGGACAACCAGCGCACGCCGCTGCCGCAGGCCAACTGGCTGAACACGGTCTATCACGGTTTGCCGCCGGATCTGCTGACGCCGCAGCCGCACAAGAAGCCGGAATATCTGGCGTTTCTGGGCCGTATCTGCCCGGAAAAGCGCGCCGACCTCGCGATCAAGATCGCCGCGCAAAGCGATCTGCCGCTGAAGATCGCCGCCAAGGTGGACAAGGTCGACCAGGAATACTTCAAGAGCACGATCGAGCCTCTGCTGTCGACGGCTGATGTCGAGTTCATCGGCGAGATCAACGAAGCGCAGAAGCCGGAATTCCTGTCGGGCGCCAAGGCGCTGCTTTTCCCGATCGACTGGAACGAGCCGTTCGGTCTGGTGATGATCGAAGCAATGGCCTGCGGCACGCCGGTTATCGCGTTCAATCGCGGTTCGGTGCCGGAAGTGATCGATCACGGCGTGACAGGCTTTATCTGCGAAGACGTGCCGGGTGCGATCGGCGCGCTGCATCGGATCGACGAACTCAACCGCACGGAAATCCGCGCGCAGTTCGAACGCCGCTTCAGCTCGCACGCGATGGCGAAGAACTACGTCGACAGCTATACCGCGATGCTGCAAGCCGCCAAGCGTCCGGTGCTGCGTCAAGTTGCGGTGGGCTAAGCTAAGCGCCCACTCGATTCACCGGTTGCACGAAAAGCCGCCCGATTTCCGGGCGGCTTTTTTACGTTTACGCGCTCCTCGCGCCGGTTGATTTCGATAAACGTAACGATGGCCTTCCAGCACAGGACAAATCCGAAGTTTTAGACAAATGGACGTGAATTAGCCACTAATCAACCTTTTTTGACAGATTTTCAACAGAACCGCCCTTAAACTACGCTCCGCAAGAGCAAAGGGTGTTCTTGTGTCACATCAACGGTTGGTCTCTATTTCACGTAGGCAGAATCATGCATTTGTCGAAGCGTCTCGGCGCTGAAATTTTCGGTACGTTCTGGCTGGTGCTTGGCGGTTGCGGAAGCGCCGTGCTCGCAGCGGCATTTCCCCATGTCGGCATCGGTCTGGCGGGCGTTTCGCTGGCCTTCGGCCTGACCGTGCTCACGATGGCTTACGCCATCGGTCACGTGTCCGGTTGCCATCTGAACCCGGCGGTCAGTATCGGTCTCGCGGCAGCGGGCCGCTTCCCGGTGCGCGATCTGGTGCCGTACATCGTCGCTCAGGTGATCGGCGCGACGCTCGGCGCATGGGTTCTGTCGCTGATCGCGACGGGCGCCCCCGGCTTCGATCTGGTCGCGAGCGGCTTCGCGGCGAACGGTTTCGGCGAGCATTCGCCGGGCAACTACACGCTGTGCGCGGCGCTGATCTGCGAAGTGGTGATGACGTTCTTCTTCCTGTTCGTGATCCTCGGCGCAACCGATGACCGCGCACCGAAGGGCTTCGCGCCGATCGCCATCGGCCTGTGCCTGACGCTGATCCACCTGATCTCGATTCCGGTCACCAACACTTCCGTGAACCCGGCGCGTTCGACGGGTCCGGCGCTGTTCGTCGGCGGCTGGGCGCTCGATCAGCTGTGGCTGTTCTGGATTGCGCCGATCATCGGTACGATCGTCGCCGGTCTGGTCTATCAGTGGATGACGCGCGAAAAGCACTAAGCTTCGCCGCGACTTCACAAGCAGCAACGAAAACGGACGCCTCGGCGTCCGTTTTTGCTTTGGCGCGTATCCGAACGATTAAACTGGCGCGACAAATGTAATGGCGAATTATGAAGCATGCTTATTAATTTCTCCGCACGCTCGTTTGCGATGCCATGAATTCTCTTGAAAGCCCCGCCGCATAAGGCTCGGCGCGCGCCGCGTCCGTCCACGACTCCCTTAACGCAACACTTGCACACCGTAACAAGTCGTCGAAGCCTGTAAGACGGCGGGCGCTTACATTGGACTCATGCGACACGCGTCGCTTTACAGGAGAACAATCATGAAGCGCATCGTTACCCACATGCTCGTTGCTGCCGGACTCGCCATTGGTGCGGTCGGTGTTGCCCAGGCTCACTCGGATGTGCATATCGGCGTTTCGCTCGGCGCGCCCGCCTACGCGGCCCCGGCGCCCGTTTATGTCCGTCCGGCGGCGCCGGTGTATCGCGAGCCGTACTGGCGTCATGACGCACCGCGCTGGCACGGCGACTATCGCCATGACTACGCCACTGGAACCGTGCCGGCTGGAACAACGGCAACCACAACGGTTGGGGCCATCGCGGATAAGGACACTGAATGTTTCGGGCCGTCGCTACCGGCGGCCCGAAGCCGCGTCAGTCCACTTTGAGATCGAACAGCTTGCGCAGTTGATGCGCGACACCCGCGTCGAAGTTGTTGCCGATGCGCGGCACGTTCGGCAGGCGCTTGATGAGATCGGGATTGGCGTTGTTCATCATGAACGGATGACCCGCCGTTTTCAGCAGATCGATGTCGTTCATGTTGTCGCCGAACGCGATGCAATGCGCGGTATCGGTATCCAGACGGTCGAGCACGAAACGCAGCGCCCGGCCCTTCGAGACATCCGACGTCATCACTTCCAGACAATCCGGCAGCGAATAGGTGACGTATAGCGAATCGCCGAATTCCCGCTCCAGATTGGCGGCCGTTTCTTTCAGATCGGCCGGATCGCCCACATACAGCACCTTCGCGATGTCTTGCCCGTCGTGCTCGCGCAGATCCATCACCTCGTACTTGAAGCCGGAATCCTGATGGAACACCAACAGTTCCGGCGCGTGACGGTCGATCAGCCATGCATCGTCGGCGAACAGATTGACGATCACGCGCCCGCTGCCGCCCGCCAGATCGGGCTGGACCAGCCGGCGCACGGCGGCTGGATCGAGATTGCGCGAATAGATGCACTCGTCGCCGGGTGCGTGCACGCGCGCGCCGTTCGAGGTGATCAGATACGCGTCGACGCCGAGCACGTCGCGGATGCCCGCCACGTCCTGATAATGCCGGCCCGTCGCGATGATGATCTGCACGCCGCGCGCGGCGAGCGTGCGGATGGTGTCGGCGGTGAAGGGATCGAGCGTGTGGTCGCTGTGCAGCAGCGTGCCGTCGAGATCAGTTGCGATGACCGAATACATGACTGCCTTGAAGTGTGGTGCGAAGCTGCTCATTCTAGCGCGCCCGTCCGCCGCGCCAGTTCGAGCGCGCCCGCGGCCGAATCGGCGCGTGGCGCACGCAGGCGTTCGCGCACGGCGAGCGGCACGAACGGCTCGAAAGGCGCGGCGAGACCGCCGCACAACGCAACCGGCAATCGGCCCGCCGGATCGAGCGCGGCGACCAGCATCGCGATTTCATCGCCTGCGTCGGCCAGCAGCTTGCGCGCGAACGGATGATCGCGGAAGTCGAACACGGTGGGCGCGAGCGTCGCGTAAGCCGTCTGGTTTGCCGCGCACAGCCAGACGACCAGACTGTCGCGATCCGTCGCGCCGGTGCGGGCGAGCAGTTCGCGCGACCAGGAATCGGCGGGAAGACGGCCGTCGAGCACGCGTTGCAGGTGGATGACCGCGCGCATGCCGAGCCACGCGCCGCTCGCTTCGTCGCCGCTCGGAAAGCCGTAGCCGCCGGAAATGCGGCACACGCCCTCAGCGTCGATCGACGCCGCGATGCTGCCGGTGCCGAGCGCGACGATCACGCCGGCCTCGCCGCCGTGCGCGCCGAGCACGGTGGTGTAGGCGTCGCTCTCGACGGACAGCGCGCGCACGTCCGGCGCGATATCCAGAAACGCCTTCAGCCAGTCCGCGTTGTTCACGCCGGCCAACCCGCAGCCGAGCGCGCAAGCGCGCCAGTCGAACGCGATGTTCGCGGCATCGAACGCGCGCGTGCAGGCCTCGCCGATGGCTTGCCACGCGCGCTCGACGCCGAGTCCGAGCCCGGACGGCCCGCCGCTCGCCCGCGCCAGTTCGACGCCCCTCGCGTCCGCGAGAATCACGCGCGTGCCGCTGCCGCCGCCGTCGATGCCGAGCAGAAAGCCGCCCGCCGAAGTATGGGAATGGTTCGAAATAGTCATGGCCGCAAGCTTACCGGCCGCGACGTCGCGCGCCAATCAGCCGAATGGCATAGGCAAAACGGCATCTGTCCGCGCGGCCTATGCCGTTCGGCAGAGGTGGCGTCGACGCGGCATTCCGCTATGCTTGGCGCGATCCGAAACCGGGAATCCGCGATGACAGACTCCGAAGCCACCCGCTGCGCCTGGGCCACCGGCGACGCGATGATCCACTACCACGACACCGAATGGGGCGTGCCGTCGCACGACGACCGGCATCTGTTCGAAATGCTCGTGCTGGAGGGCGCGCAAGCCGGCCTGTCGTGGTCGACCATTCTGAACAAGCGCGACGGCTATCGCCTGCTGTTCAAGGGTTTCGATATCGACAAGGTGGCGCGCTTCACGGAGAAGGACATCGAGCGAATCGTCGGCGATGCGCGCGTCGTGCGCAATCGCGCCAAGATCGCCTCGGCCGTGCTGAATGCGCAGGCGGTCCAGCGCATTCAGGAGGAGCATGGCTCGTTCGCCGATTTCGTGTGGTCGTTCGTCGGCGGCGCGACCATCGACACCCCGCGCGATGCGAAGAATCCCACGCCCGCATCGACAGCCGAATCCGACGCGCTATCCAAGGCTCTCAAGCAATACGGCTGCAAGTTCGTCGGCACGACCATCTGCTATGCGTTCATGCAGGCGACCGGCATGGTCAACGATCACGCCGCCACCTGCTCGGCGCGCGTGAAGCGTCGCGCGAAACAGAAAAAATCGCAGGCCAGGGCAACGACTTAAGCGCGCTCCGATGCGAAAGATTTCTGCTTTTTGGCAACATCCGGGAGTGCAAATGCCGCTGTCTAGGGAAAATCCTGATGGCTCGGCTTCTTTTTGCAGTGAAGCACGCGTAAATCACTGTAAGATAAGGGTTTTCGATGCTTCTATCGCACTGCACAATCGTGCGGTTCATGTAAAAATGGCGTCCTTGCGTGCGCTGCCGCACCTTTTTACCGAGCCAAACCGTTATAACTGACGGCAATGGGCCGTAAACAAGGATGTGGGCAACGTCGCTCGCGCAGGGACGCAGCATTGCCGGGCATCCGGGACGGGAAAAACCAGCGTGCTCGAAAGCAAGTGCCGGGTTGCTCGAAAACTTAACGCATGGCCGCTGCGCAGGGGCGCAGGGGGGAACATCATGAAAAGCCTGAACTTCCTGACGCATCAGGAGATCTTCGATAACGCCGTCCAGCATCTCTTCGGTTAGGGGCAAGCCGCTCTGCTGCCGCACGGCGGCGGCGCTTACCGCGGATACTGCGGCGGCTGCCCGATCGGCAGTTTCATCAAGCCGCGCGATTACGTGACGGCGATGGAAGGCGTGCCCATCCGCTTCATCAGCAAGGCGCCGGATCTGGTGCCGGCCTATATGGATGTCGGTGTCGTGGCGCTCAAGCGCGCCCTGCTGCGCGCGCATCAACGTGTTCGATCCCAATACCGTCGAGCTGCTCTCGTGCCTGCAGAACGTGCACGACGTGTTCGGCAAATGGGAATGGCGCGAACGTCTTTCGTCGATCGCGCGTCAATTTGGCTTGTCGGCCGCCCTTCTCAAGACGGCCGCCTGAGTTTTTGCGAGTGCTGTGATGTTGAGCCCTATCACGATGTTGAGCCCGAAGGACATCTACGAACGCGTACGCGGCCATTTGCTGGCGCAAAACGCGGTGTCGGAGGATGACAACGGTTCGTGCCGTCTGCGCAGCGCGGAAGGCCGCAAATGCGCCATCGGTTCGCTGGTGCGCGACGAGGTGTACGACACGGCGCTCGAAGGCGTCGGCATTTCGTACTATCGCCACGCGCACGACGGCGAGCTGCTGCGCGCGCTGTACGCGTCGAACGTCAATGCCTACGATCCGAACGTGATCGATCTGCTGATCGAACTCGAACAGATTCACGACGACGCCGGCGTCGAGGAATGGCCGAATCTGCTGTCCGCGCTCGGCCGACGCCACGCGTTCTGCTGAAACACGCGGCAAAAACACGCCGCAAGAAGCGAAACGGCGGTGCGCCCTCACGGGTCGCACCGCCGTTTTGCCTTGAGCGAGCCGGAAGTTTCCGGCCCGCGCGAAGACGCTTTAGTGCATCTTCTTCGGCAGCATCTGGCTACGCAGACGCTTGCGCAGACGCGAGACAGCGGCTGCCTTCTTGCGCTTGCGTGCCGTGGTCGACTTTTCGTACGACTGGCGCTCGCGGAGTTCCACGATCAGGCCATTCTTCTCGATTGTGCGACGGAAGCGACGAATCGCGACGTCGAACGGCTCGTTTTCTTTGAGGGTGATAGTGGTCATGACAATCCTGATTTGCTAAACGTATTTCTAACTGCGCGATGCTTCAAACGCCGCGCGCCGGCACTCCGATCGTCCGCCGGATGTTGGATATCGAGGCGGACACGAGCAAAGCGGCCACGGAGGCCGGAAAAGAGAGAGTTGGGATTCGACCGCCGGGGGCGGCGTGCGCGCCTTGAAAACACCAGAGCGCGCAACTCGGAGCCGTTCTTCGCTGTGCTTTGACGTTGTCATTTTCAGCGTCGAAGGCAAGAAATCAGACACATTTCTCGATTCGGGCGCGATTTTACCAGAACACCGCGCCCGCGCCAAGCCCCTGTGAGCGGTCCAACTCCTTGATGCAACAGATTTATTTCTGCCAGGCGCTGGCGTCGTCGAGCGCCTGGACGTCGTCGCCCGACAGCGTGAGGCGCGTGGCGGCGGCCAGACTCTCCAGTTGCTTGACCGACGTGGCGCTCGCGATCGGCGCGGTCACGCTCGGACGTGCGATCAGCCACGCCAGCGCGACGGTCGCGGGCGTCGTGTCGTTGCCGCGGGCGACTTCGTCGAGCGCGTCGAGAATCTTCAGGCCGCGCGCGTTCAGATACGTCTCCACGCGCGAACCGCGCGCCTTGCCCTGCACGTCGGCCTTCGCGCGATATTTGCCCGACAGGAAGCCGCTCGCCAGCGCGTAATACGGCACGACCGCAATCTTGTGCGCCTCCGCGACGGGCTCGAGATCGTTCTCGTAGCCTTCGCGATCGTAGAGGTTGTACTCCGGCTGAAGGATCTGATACGCGGGCAAGCCGCTTTCCTTCGACACTTTCAGCGCCTCGTCGAGCCGCGCGCCCGTGTAGTTCGACGCGCCGATCACGCGCACCTTGCCCGCCTTGATGAGCTTCTGATATGCCTCGAGCGTCTCGGCGAACGGCGTTGCCTCGTCGTCGTGATGGGAGAAATAGACGTCGATGTAATCGGTTTTCAGGCGGCGCAGCGAGTCGTCCACCGCCGCCGCGATATTCGCCGCCGACAGCCCGGGGCGCGTGGCGAGCTTCGCCACCTTGGTCGCCAGCACGATCTTGTCGCGCTTGCCGCTTTCCTTGAACCACTTGCCGATGATCGTCTCCGATTCGCCGCCCTGATGCCCGTCGATCCAAGCCGAATACACGTCGGCGGTATCGATGAAGTTCAGGCCGTGATCGACGAAGGCATCGAGGATCGAGAACGAGGTGCGCTCGTCGGCCGTCCAGCCGAACACGTTGCCGCCGAAGACGAGCGGCGCGACTTTCAGGTCCGACGTACCGATGGTGCGGGTGTGCATGAAATCTCCGGATCGCGAGTCTCGCGAGTCAATAGGGACAGAAAAGCATACGCGCGATCGCCGACGCCCGCTCGCGCCGCCCGTCTGCTGCTAAATCGTCCGATTTGAGCGGGTTTTTCCCGCCAGTTCCGGCCATCGCCGGCGAGGGGTCGCCTTGATAATCCGTTCAACCCAAAGCAAACGCCGCAAATATGACCCAGCCCAATGCACCGGCACCCCATGCACCGGAACCGTTTGGAATCGTCGCCCTCGACGCCGAGCAGCAATTCCAGGCCGACATCGAGAGCGTGTTGCAAGCCGCGCTAGAGAAGCATCGCGCATTCGAGCTGCACGAAGCCGAGCCGCTGTATCGGCTGGTTCTCGACGCGAGTCCTCATCACACGGAAGCGAATTACCATCTGGGACTGCTGATGATTCAGCGCGGCCAGTTCGATGCCGCCGCGCTGCGCTTCGAAGCCGCGATCGGCGCGAATCCTTCGCGTCATCTGTACTGGGCGAATTACGTCGATGCCCTCACGCGCAGCGGCCAGGTCGCCGCCGCGAAGCTCGTGCTCGAACTGGCGGTTTCGCAAGGCATGAACGGGCCGGGCGTCGCCGCGCTGACCGGACAACTGGACGCCGCGACGCAACTGCGCGAAGGCGACGGCACCGCCGACAGCCGCGCCAAGCTGCCGCCGCGCGACGAACGCGAACTGGAAACGCTCTACGCCGCGCGCCGCTACGCGGAAACCATCGCGCTCGCGGAAAAGATGACGCACAAGTATCCGAAGGCCGAGATGAGCTGGGCTTATCTGGGCGTCGCGCAGTTCAGCTATATGAAGCTGCCGGAAGCGATCGGTTCGCTGCGCCGGTCGCTGGAACTGAATCCGCTTAACCTCGAAATCCGCCGCGCGCTCGCCGATGCGCTGCGCCTGACCGATCGCTTCTTCGAAGCGGAAGCGGAATGCCGTCGCATCATCGAGATCGACGACAGGCATCCGGAGGCGTATCGCGTGCTCGGATTGGTGCTGTGCGGTCTCACGCGTCTCGACGATGCGCAGGCCGTGTGCCGCCGCGCCATCGAACTCGCGCCGCGTTCGCATCAGGCGCATCACACGCTGGGCGTCGTCTTGATGGAGCTGACGCAGTTCGACGCGGCCGAGGAACATTGCCGTCGCGCGCTGGAATTGCTGCCGTCGGATAAATACGCGCATCAGAATTTGCTGTTCTGTCTGTCGCACAAGGAATCGGTCGACCGGCGTGCGTACTTCGAGCAGCATCTGGCTTACGCCGAGCACTGCGAGAAGCCGTTTCGCGCGCAATGGAAGAAGCACGCCAATTCGCGCGATCCCGAGCGTTGCATTCGCGTGGGTTTCGTGTCGGCGGATTTCAACCAGCATCCGGTCGCGAATTTCATCGAGCCGATCTTCCGCTTTTTCGCGAACGATCCCGGCCTGTCGGTTCACGCGTACTACAACCGCAATTTCACCGACGACATGACGCGCAAGCTGCGTTCGCTCGTCGCCAACTGGCACGACGTGCCCGGCCTGACCGATGCCGATCTCGCCGACCAGATTCGCGCGGACGGGATCGACGTGCTGATCGATCTGACGGGACACACCGCGCACAATCGTCTGGAAACGTTCGCGCGCAAGCCAGCGCCGGTCCAGGCGACCTGGATGGGTTATCTCGGCACGACCGGCATGACGTCGATGGACTATTACATCGCCGACCGCTTTTACGTGCCGGAGCACCAGATCGAAGGCCAGTTCGTCGAAAAGCTCGCGTATCTGCCCGCCTTCGCGCCGTTCGAGCCGGCGAGCGTGTCGCCGGCGCTCAATGCGCTGCCCGCGCTGAGCCGCGGTCATCTCACCTTCGGCAGTTTCAACCGCTTCAACAAGCTGCGTCCGCAGACCGTCGCGCTGTGGTCGGAACTGCTGCGCGCGCTGCCGGACGCCCGCATGCTGATCGCGGGCGTGCCGCACGACGACAGTTATCTCGTCGTGCGCGACTGGTTCGCGCAGGCCGGCATCGGCACGGAGCGGATCGAGTTTCGTCAGCGCGCGTCGCTGGAAGGATTACTCGCCCATCACCTCGATGCCGATATCGCGCTCGACACCTTCCCGTACGCGGGCGGCGTCACGACGCTGCAATCGCTGTGGATGGGCGTGCCGACGCTGACGATGCCCGGCGATCTGATCGCCAGCCGCGGCAGCACCTCGGTGATGTCGCTCGCGGGCCTGACGGATTTCGTCGCGACCGATCGCGCGGATTTCGTGGCGCGCGGCGTGGCATGGGCCGGCAAGCTGAACGAACTGGCGCAAATCAGAAGCGGCATGCGCGAGCGCTGCATGCACTCGCCGTTTTTCGAACAGGACACGGTCGCCGCGGGACTTTCCCGGGGCATCCGCAAGATGTGGCAACGCTGGTGCGCCGGTGGCGCGCCGGCCACCTTCGACGCCTGAGAGGCGCCGTCAGCCGCATTTTTCAAAGAAAAATCGGCCTCGTGCAGCGACGAACATCGTGAAACGAGGCCTTTTTACGGGGAGCATCGGGCGCCGAGGCCTGCCAGATACGACTCCCGAACATTTCTCAGGGGATTTCGAAGCGAAACCTAAAGTTTGCTTAGCACGGGCCGCTAACCTAAACAAGCGGCCAAACAAACAAATGACGGACGCTTCCGCCAAATCGACGGCGCTATCAACTGAGATATATACGCCAGGCCTCATCGGAGAAACATCATGATCGGTATCAACAGCAACATCAACTCGCTGGTCGCGCAGCAAAACCTGAACAACACTCAGAGCGCGCTGTCGTCGGCAATCACCCGCCTGTCGTCGGGCAAGCGCATCAACAGCGCAGCTGACGATGCAGCCGGCCTCGCGATCTCGACGCGTATGACCACGCAGATCAACGGCCTGAACCAGTCCGTGTCGAACGCGAACGACGCAGTGTCGATGCTCCAGACGGCTTCCAGCGGTCTGTCGCAAATCACCGACAACCTGCAACGTATTCGCCAGCTGGCAGTGCAAGCTTCGACGGGCTCGATGTCCTCGTCGGACCAGGCAGCACTCCAGAAGGAAGTTTCGCAGCGTATCGCTGAAGTGAACCGTATCTCGTCGCAAACGACGTACAACGGCACGAACGTGCTCGACGGCTCGGCTGGCGTCAAGTCGTTCCAGATCGGCGCGAACGTCGGTCAGTCGATCAACGTCGATCTGTCGTCCAGCATGTCGGCCGACAAGGTCGGTGGCGGCACGAACGTGGCGAAGGGCTCGCTCCTCGGCACCGTCGACGTCGCACTGGATTCGAGCGGCGCAGCATGGTCGTCGTCGAGCACGGGCGCTGAAACGACCAGCATCAACGTCTACGCAGACGGCGCTGGCGGCTTCACGTTCAAGGATCAGAACGGTACGGATGCAACGACCCAAGCCGGCGCGTTCTTCGGTTCGACGGCAACGGCTGCAGGCACGGGTACGGCTTCCACGCCGGCATTCACGTCGCTGTCGGCTGGTGGTTCGGGTGTGTCGGCTACGACCGGCCAATCGACCGAAATCGCCGCGATCAACGCGAACAACAAGCCGCCGAAGGTTGCGCAGATCGACATCAGCACGACCAACGGTGCAACGGCTGCGATCGAATCGATCGACGACGCGCTGACGAACGTGAACAACCTGCAAGCAAGCATCGGCGCGGCACAAAACCGCTTCAGCTCGGTTGCCGCCACGCAGACGGCTCAGTCGACCAACCTGTCGTCCGCTCAGTCGCAGATCACCGACGCGAACTTCGCGCAGGAAACCGCGAATCTGTCGAAGGCTCAGGTTCTGCAACAAGCTGGTATCTCGGTGCTGGCTCAAGCGAACTCGATGCCCCAGCAAGTTCTGAAGCTCCTCGGCTAAGCATCAAGGCTAGAGCGGCAAGCGGCGCGCAGAGACAGGAAAGATCGTCATGCGCGCCGTCAGCAACGAAGCAAAGCAGCGATAAAAGCAGTGCACGCACCGGGAGCTAGGTCCTGTTCACATTTAAGAGCGGCCCGAAGGCAGACACGATGGAGACAAAGGTGAGGTAGCTGTGGGCGAGTTTGTCATATCGAGTGGCGACGCGACGAAAATGCTTGATACGCTTAAAGAA
>NZ_LFJJ01000244.1 GCF_001189365.1 Candidatus Burkholderia verschuerenii
CGCTGCTGCATAGCGGCCGCGCGGCGTTCGGCGCTGCGGGCTACGCCCTTCGCGCCGCACGTCGCACAGAAGGATCAACTGAAACCACCGGCATCCGATTTCTGCACAACTTGACGCACACAACTGTGCAAGCCTCTGCTCCATGCCACTTCAAATACCGAAACCCTTGCCGATTCTGCCGCATCTCCACCTTGCCGAGAACACGGTTTATCCGAATTTCGCGCTTGAACGTTTGACGCGCCCGATGCACCACATGCCGGCTCAACGGCCGGCCATTGGAAGCCTGTGTTCTCTGCAGCATGCGATACCCACCGGACATGCGCCCGGCCACCACGAACGTTGTTCATTCCAGTCATGCAGGCTCCATCCAAATTAATTTAGGAATCCGATATTTACTGGCCGAAGCAGCCGCGCCAAAAACGCCGAAGCGCATCAAGCGCGCCGCACCCGCCTAAAGTAATCTGATCATTACGGCGTCGCCACTCGTCCGAATGGCTAATTGAACGCCCGTTCACCTTTGTGTATTCTGATGCGATTCCTCACGAGCGACCCGTGACGCAACACGCCGCCGATACCGACCAGGAGACACCTACATGGCAGTCGATTACACGATCCGCGACGGCGTCGCCGTCATCACGCTCGACAATCCGCCCGTCAACGGACTGGGACATTCGACGCGGCTCGGCATCGTCGAGGGTATCGAGCGTGCGAACGACGACGCGACGGTCGCCGCCATCGTCATCACAGGCGCGGGCAAGGCGTTTGGCGGCGCGGATATCACCGAATTCAACACGCCGAAGGCCACGCAGGAGCCGATCCTCGTCACCGTCATCAAGGTGCTCGAACAGAGCGCGAAGCCGGTCATCGCGGCCGTGCATTCGGTGGCAATGGGCGGCGGTCTCGAACTCGCGCTCGGCGCGCATTACCGCGTGGCGTCGAAGGGCGCGCAAATCGCCTTGCCGGAAGTGAAGCTCGGCCTGTTGCCCGGCGCGGGCGGCACGCAGCGTTTGCCGCGCGTCGTCGGACTGGAAACGGCGCTCAATATGATCGTGACCGGCACGCCCGTCATGTCCGAGAAGCTCGCGCAAACCGCCTTGTTCGACGAGATGGCCGATGGCGATCTGCTCGATGCCGCCATCGCATTCGCGAAGCGCGTCGCGGCGAACGGCGCGCCGTACCCGAACGCGCGCGATCGCAAGATCGAGCATCCGAATGCGGCCGGCTTTATTCAGTTCGCGCGCAATAGCGTCGCGGCCATCGCGAAGAACTTTCCGGCGCCGCACAAGTGCATCGACGCAATCGAGCGCGGCGTGCTTGAAGGGTTTGAGCGCGGCATCGCGCTGGAACGCGAGTGTTTCGTCGCGCTGGTGCAGACGCCCGAAAGCCGCGCGCTGCGGCACGCGTTTTTCGGCGAGCGCGCGGCGGCCAAGATCGCCGATGTGCCGTCGAGCACGCCGACGCGCAAGATCGAACAGATCGGCGTCGTTGGCGCGGGCACGATGGGCGGCGGCATCGCGATGAACTTCGTCAACGCAGGCTTGCCGGTCGTGCTGCTCGAAACGAAACAGGACGCGCTCGATCGCGGCCTCGCGACGATCCACCGCAACTACGAGGCGCAAGTGAAGAAGGGCAAGCTCGCGCAGGAGCAGGTCGAAGCGCGCATGGCGCTGATCCGTCCGACGCTCGACTACGCCGATCTGAAACAGGCCGATTTTATCGTCGAAGCCGTGTTCGAAGAGCTCGGCGTGAAGGAACAAGTGTTTCGCAAGCTGGACGAAGTGGCGAAGCCCGGCGCGATTCTTGCTTCGAACACCTCGACGCTCGATCTGAACAAGATCGCCGCGTTCACGCAGCGCCCCGGCGATGTCGTCGGCACGCACTTCTTCAGTCCCGCCAACGTGATGAAACTGCTCGAAGTCGTGCGCGGCGAGAAGACGGAAAAGGACGTGTTCGCCACCGTCATGCAACTGGCGAAGAAGATCAGGAAAACCGCGGTCGTTTCCGGCGTGTGCGATGGCTTCATCGGCAATCGGATGATCGAGCAGTACATTCGTCAGGCGCTGTTCATGCTCGAAGAAGGCGCGCTGCCCGCGCAGATCGATCGCGCGATCGAGAAGTTCGGCTTCGCGATGGGCCCGTTCCGCATGAGCGATCTCGCGGGCAACGATATCGGCTGGGCGATTCGTAAGTGGCGTTATCGGGAGCAGCCGGATTTGCATTACTCGCGGGTGGCCGATCGTCTGTGCGAAACGGGGCGCTTCGGGCAAAAGACGGGCGCGGGCTGGTACGACTATCAGCCCGGCAAACGCGACGCGCAGCCGTCGAAACTCGTCGACGACATGATCGTCGCGTACTCGAGGGAGCAGGGTATCGAGCGGCGCAAGATCGGCGATGAGGAAATCGTCGAGCGGCTGGTGTTGTCGCTCGTGAACGAAGGTGCGAAGATTCTCGAGGAAGGGATCGCCGCGAAAGCGTCGGAATCGATATGGTCTATCTGACGGGCTACGGCTTTCCGCTGTGGCGCGGCGGCCCATGCTCTACGCCGATACCGTCGGCCTCTATAACGTCGAACGCGCGATGCGCCGTTACGCGAAGCAAGCCAACAGCGAAGCATGGAAGCCCGCGGCGCGGGTGAGCGAACTCGCGGCGTCGAACGGGCGCTTCAACGCGTGATCATCGTCGGAACATCATGAAACCTCTCGAAGACGTATTTCTGGTCGTGGACGTGCAGAACGACTTCATGCCGGGCGGCGCGCTCGCGGTCGCGCACGGCGATGAAGTCGTGCCGGTCATCAATCGTGTCGCGCGCGCGTTCTCGCACGTGGTGCTGACGCAGGACTGGCATCCGCGAACGCATGTCTCGTTCGCGGCGAATCATGCGGCCCGCCAGCCGTTCGACACCACGACGCTGCCCTACGGCGAACAGGTGCTGTGGCCGACGCATTGCGTGCAGGACACCGAAGGCGCGGCGCTGCATCGCGATCTGCATGTGCCGCATGCGCGGCTCGTGATCCGCAAGGGACATCACGAGCAGGTCGACAGTTACTCGGCGTTTCTCGAAGCCGATCGCACGACGCCCACCGGCCTCGCCGGTTATCTGCGCGATGTCGGCGCGAAACGCGTCTGGGCTGCTGGACTCGCGACGGATTATTGCGTCGCGTGGTCCGCGCTCGATGCGCGCGCGCTGGGCTTCGAGGTCAGCATGATCGAGGACGCGTGCCGCGCGATCGACCTGAACGGCTCGCTCGAGCGCGCCTGGCAAGAGATGCAGGCGGCGGGCATCGCGCGTGTGCAGTCGGAAGACGTACTGAAAGAAGCCAATAGGGAGACGACATGACCGACGCAGTGATCGTATCGACGGCGCGCACGGGGCTCGCCAAATCGTGGCGCGGCGCACTCAACATGACGCACGGCGCGACGCTCGGCGGCCATGTGACGAAGGCGGCCATCGAGCGCGCGGGCATCGATCCGGCGCGTGTCGAGGACGTCATCATGGGCTGCGCGAATCCGGAAGGCGCGACGGGTCTGAATATCGCGCGGCAGATCGCGTTGCGGGCCGGTTTGCCGGTCGGCGTGCCGGGCATGACGGTGAATCGCTTCTGCTCGTCGGGTTTGCAGACCATCGCGCTCGCCGCGCAGCGCGTGATTGCGGGCGAGGGCGACGTGTTCGTCGCGGGCGGCGTCGAGTCGATTTCGTGCGTGCAAAACGAAATGAATCGCCACATGATGCAGGACGGCTGGCTGACGCAGCACAAGCCCGAAATCTACTGGTCGATGCTGCAGACGGCGGAAAACGTCGCGAAGCGCTACGAGATATCGAAAGCGTGTTAGGACGAATACGGCGTGCGCTCGCAACAGCGCGCGGCGGCGCAGGCGGCGGGCAAGTTCGATGACGAAATCGTGCCGATCACCGTGCTCGCGGGCATCGCGGACAAGGCGAGCGGACGGCTCCATACGCAGGAGGTCACGCTCGATCGCGACGAAGGCATCCGCGCCGACACGACGCTCGAAGGCGTCGAAAAGATTCGCACCGCGTTGCCGGGCGGCGTCATCACGGCGGGCAACGCGAGTCAGTTTTCGGACGGCGCGTCGGCGTGCGTCGTGATGAACGCATCGCTTGCGCAAAAGGAAGGGTTGACGCCGCTCGGCATCTTCCGTGGCTTCGCGGTGGCGGGCTGCGAGCCGGACGAAATGGGCATCGGCCCGGTGTTCGCAGTGCCGAAGCTGTTGCAGCGCGCGGGCTTGTCGGTCGATGACATCGGCTTGTGGGAACTCAACGAAGCCTTCGCCGTGCAGGTGCTGTATTGCCGCGACAAGCTGGGCATTCCGGACGACCGTCTGAACGTGAATGGCGGCGCGATCGCGGTCGGGCATCCGTATGGCGTGTCGGGCGCGCGGCTGACGGGCCATGCGCTGATCGAAGGCAAGCGGCGCGGCGCGAGGTTCGTCGTGGTGACCATGTGCATCGGCGGCGGGCAGGGCGCGGCGGTCCTGTTCGAAATCGTGTGAACGAAGCGCAAGGCGATTTTTTGCTACGCTTCGGGCTTCGATCGTATTGCCTTCCCTTATTGTTATTGCTCAGGAGTCGCCGTGCTACGTCACATCGTCATGTGGAAGCTGAAGGACACACCGGACGGCGCAAGCCGCGCCGACAATATCCAGAAGCTCAAGAGCAAGCTCGAAACCTGCCGCAGCATCGTCAAGGGACAAGGGCATTTCGAAGTCGGCACGGCGCAAGCAGGCTACGACTGCACGTATGACGTCGTGCTGGTTTCCGATTTCGACGACAAGGCCGCGTTGCAGGAATATCTCGATCATCCGAAGCATCTGGCGCTCAAGGATTTCATCGCGACCGTGCGCGAAGATCGCCAGTGCGTCGACTACGAAGTGTGACGGCGATGGCAACCATTCTAGAAAGCCCCTTTATCGACGCGCTCGGCGTCCAGCTCATCAAGGCCGTCGACGGCGAAAGCGAAGTGCGCATGCCGCTTCAGGAATCGCATATGAACACCTGGGGCATCGCGCACGGCGGCGTCACGATGACGCTGCTCGACGCCGCGCTCGCCATTGCCGCCCGCAGCGTGGCGGGCGACGGCGTTGGCGTGGTCACGGTCGAGATGAAGGTGAATTTCATGCAACCGGGACGCGGCGAATTGAGCGGCTTCGGACGCATCCTGCATCGCTCGACCACGATGGCGTATTGCGAAGGCGAGATTCGCGACAGCGAAGGGCATTTCGTCGCGAAGGCGCTCGGCACGTTCAAATACATGAAGCGGCTCGCGGTCGGACGCGATATCGTCCGGCAGAAACTGCGCTCCGATCCCGCAGCGACACCGGGACCGAGCGACGCCTGACGCCTCTTTCTCCTAAGGAGTTGCAATGGCAAACGCACCGATCAACCGTCAGATTTTGCTGGTGTCCCGTCCCGAGGGCGAAGCGTCGACGGCAAATTTCAAGCTCGTGGACACGCCGCTCGCGCCCTTGCAGGACGGCGAAGTGCGCGTGCGCAATCACTTTCTGTCGCTCGATCCGTACATGCGCGGCCGCATGAGCGATGCCAAATCCTACGTCCCGCCGCAACCGCTGAACGAAACGATGTGCGGCGGCACGGTGGGCGAAGTCGTCGAGTCGCGCAATCCGTCGTTCAAGGCGGGCGAAACGGTCGTCGGCATGTACGGATGGCAGGAATACGGCACATCGAACGGCGAGGGACTCTACAAGGTCGACACCTCGAAAGTGCCGATGTCCGCCTATCTCGGCGCGGTCGCCATGCCGGGCGTGACGGCGTGGTACGGGCTCAATCGGATCATCGAGCCGAAGAGGGGCGAGACGGTCGCGGTGGGTGAGCGCGGCCAGCGGCGCGGTCGGCAGCGTCGTCGGGCAATTGGTGAAGGCGGCGGGCTGCCGCGTCGTCGGCATCGCGGGCGGCGCGGAAAAGTGCCGCTATGTCACGGAGACGCTCGGCTTCGATGCCTGCGTCGACTACAAGGCCGGCAAGCTCCACGACGACCTGAAAGCCGCCGCGCCCGATGGCATCGACGGCTATTTCGAGAATGTCGGCGGCGATGTGCTCGATGCCGTGCTGCTGCGCATGAACGCGTTCGGGCGCATCGCGCTCTGCGGATTGATCTCCGGTTACGACAGCGTCACGCCGCCAATCAAGGCGCCGCGCTTTTTCCTGACGGCGCGGTTGAAGTTGCAGGGTTTTATCGTCAGCGAGCATATGGATGTCTGGCCGCAGGCCTTGCAGGAACTCGGCGCGGGTGTCGCAAGCGGGAAGATCGAGTTCCGCGAAAGCATCGCGCAAGGGCTGGAGAACGCGCCCGAAGCATTTCTCGGCCTGCTGCGCGGGAAGAACTTCGGCAAGCAACTGGTGAAGCTTATTTAATAGCCGTTTGATCGGGGATAGCACGTGGATCGTTTCGAAGGGAAGGTCGCCGTCATCACGGGCGCGGGCAGCGGTTTCGGCCGCGAGTTCGCGCTGAAGGGCGCGACGCTCGGCATGAAGCTCGTGCTCGCCGATGTCGACGCCAACGCGCTCGACGCGACGCTTTCGCAACTGCGCGCGCAAGGTGCCGACGCGATCGGCATGCGAACCGATGTCGCCGATGCCGCGCAAGTCGACGCGCTCGCCCAAGCGACGCTGGACGCCTTCGGCGGCGTGCATCTGCTGTTCAACAACGCGGGCGTCGGCGCGGGCGGCTTCGTTTGGGAAAACAGCGCGAACGACTGGCAATGGGTCTTCGGCGTCAACGTGATGGGCGTGGTCAACGGATTGCGCGCCTTCACGCCGATCATGCTGAAGCAGGACGAACCCGCGCACATCGTCAATACGGCGTCGGTGGCGGGCCTGCTCGCCGCGCCCGCGATGGGCGTCTACAACGCGTCGAAGCATGCGGTCGTCGCGATCACCGAGACGCTTTATCACGATCTGCGGCTGGCGGGCGGGCAGGTCGGCGTGTCGCTGCTATGCCCGGCCTTCGTGCCGACCGGCATCGCCGATGCCGAGCACTCGCGGCCCACGACGCTCGCGAACGACACGCCTTACACCGCGTCGCAAAAGCTGGCGGCGCGGCAACTCGCGAGGGCCGTCGAAGGTGGCAAGCTGACCGCGCGCGACGTCGCCGATCTCGCTTTCGAGGCGATCCGCGAAGGGCGTTTCTACGTGATCACGCATCCGGCCATCATGCCGTCGGTGCAACTGCGGCTCGACGATATCGCGCAACTGCGCAATCCGACCGATCCGATGTCGCTCCGGCGCGAAAAGAAAAACGACTAGATTCACCGTTCGACCGATGCCGCTCAATCCCAAGATCGCGCAGATTCTCGACATGGTCGAGCGCGCGAACCGCAAGCCGTACCATCAACTCACGCCGCAGCAGGCGCGCGCCGCTTATACGATGAGCGCGCCGATCCTCGATAGTCGGCCCTTCAGAATTAGTCGAAGTCAAGGATGGCAAGGGGCCGCCGGAAGATCGTGTTTCCCAGAACTCCCAGAAGCAATATTGATCTGAATGGTTTCCTGGGAGTTTGGAACTTCGCCGATGAGCACGCCCGATTTCTTTCGCAGCCGCCTCGACA
>NZ_LFJJ01000245.1 GCF_001189365.1 Candidatus Burkholderia verschuerenii
TCTTGGCATGCCTCGCCTCACATAACCTCAACTTCCCGAACCGCCCGGTGCGGACCCGCACGCCGGGTGGTGTGGCAGGGTGGTGTGGCAGGGGACCGGCCAGCTTGCTGGCCGCCCCTATGCCGATGTCTTGCCTTCCGCTTCTGTCTTCCGGCTTGAATTGCGTTCTGCCTTGCCGAAGCGCGGAGCGGCGGCCATCCGGCCGGTGCATGCGCAGCGCGACGTTTGGACGCCGAAAACGTGCGACCGGTGCGCGCCGGTCTGTGCAACGGCATCGCCAACGGTCGTTCCGAAGACATATGTCGAGCGTAGGTCGGTGCGATGCATGGTCGCCTTCATCGACGCGTCTCCAGCCATATCGGATGCGCCATGCCGAGCACGTTGGAGACATGGACTGGGCCGAAGTAACGGCTGTCGAACGACGCGGGACTGGTCGTGCCAAGCAGGAAGAGTTCGCCAGGTCGGAGGCGCCGGCATTGCTGCCAGGACGGCAGCGGCCGGCCCATGCGGTCCGTCGCCAGGACGGCGGCCACGGGCACGCCATCGATACGCACGCGATGATCGTCGATGTACACAGCCTGCGGCGCGATGGCGGCAATCCGCTTGAGCAGCCGAACATGCGCAGGTAGGTACCCGCGCTGCGCCGCGAGCGCGGCGGTCTCGGTCGGCAGCGAGACCAGCACGATGTTGTTCACGGACGGCACAGGCGTCGCCGAGCCGGTCCGGTGATCGAGCGGATCGACGCGGTACCAGCCGACCGGCACGCTTTCGGAGGCGTTGTAAGTCAGTCGGGGTATGGGCCGCAGCGTGGCAGGCACAAACTCGGCCCATGCGAGCGCCGCCAGACCGCCGATGGACAGGAGCGCCAGCGCGAGGCGAGCGCGTCGGCGCGAGCGAACGCTCAACGCCATGTCCGATCCGTGCTCGCTCCGCTTGACTGCACGCAGACGCACCTCTGCGCGCGGCGCAGCACCATTCGATGTGCGTTGCGCCGTCATGACGTCTTCTCCGGGAACTCGCGCTCCAGCAGATCGCGCAGCAACTCGGCGACGGTCATGCCTTGCGTGAACGCCGACACCTTGATGCGCGCGCGCAGTGCTGGCGTGATGTCGAGCGTCAGGCGTGCGGTATAGAGATCGCCTTTCTGGATGCCATTCCCGTCGCCCTGGCGGATCCAGGCTTCGGCATGCGGATCGGTCAATGGACGCGCGCCGATCGCCCTGCGTTTGCTGTGCGCGAGGGTCATAGCGGCCACCGCAAAAGCTCGTCGGTCAGCGCCGTGATTTCGCACGCGGCAGCACACTCCGGCGCCGTCTCACGCGCGAGCCGGCCGGCCGCCACGCTGTCGGCGAACACGATGCGCTGGCGTACTTCGGCACGCAGCGCCGGTAGCGGCTGCTCGCCCAGCGACTGTCGGGCCTCTCGCCCGATGATCGTCGTGCCGACGCGCCGGTTGATCACGAACGCCGCGCGAAGCGATGGCCGAAACACCTGCGCTTC
Organism: Candidatus Burkholderia verschuerenii; assembly: GCF_001189365.1. GTDB lineage: Bacteria > Pseudomonadota > Gammaproteobacteria > Burkholderiales > Burkholderiaceae > Caballeronia > Caballeronia verschuerenii. The sequence goes on from NZ_LFJJ01000245.1 coordinate 1,501, forward strand.
CCGGATCAGCGACACCATCTCGGTTGACGCCCACAGGTCATAGGGACTGGGTTGTACGGGGATCAGGACATGACCGGCCGCGAGCAGCGCGGAGCGCGCGAGAGCGGCAACGCGGGGCGGACCATCGATGATGACGTGATCGGCCCGCCGGGCCAGCTCCGGCGCTTCCTGATGCAAGGTTTCGCGGGCGAGCCCCACGGCGCTGAACAGACGCGGCAGGCCCTGCTGGGCACGACGCTGCGTCCAGTCGAGCGACGAACCCTGCGGGTCGGCGTCGAGCAGCACGATGTGCTGACCGCGCAGTGCAAGTTCGCCGGCGATATGCGTGGCAAGCGTCGTCTTGCCGACACCCCCTTTCTGGTTGAGCAGCGCAACGATCATGGCGCGGCCCTCCCGATCGATCCGGCGGGTGGGGACATGAAGCGATATTCGGGTGTCCGGAAGCTGTTTTCGTGTTGATGTGCAGTGCGTATGTCGTTTTTCCTTGAAGCCGAATCTGGTCGGCGAGGAATGCGGAGTCTTTCTGGACCCTTGGCCATTGGCTGATTTCCCTTGAATCATAGATTTTGTCCTTGAAACGTGGACTGACCCCAACATCTGGGTGTATTCTCGAGTGACACGCAGATGAGTGGGAGCGATGAGACGCATCCCGCTCTGTCGTCGTTCGCATGTCACAGGGTTTGGGAGTTTCGAGAGCGGCCTCGTCGAGCACGAGAGCGCGCTTGAGCGAGACTTCGCATTGCTGGTGGCGTTCGACGATCCCGGCGCGACGATCGTGTCGCAGCCGGTGACGATCCGGTTCGAGACCCCAACGGAGCCACGCCGATACAAGCCGGACTTTGGCGTGACCTGGAGCGATGGCCGGTATGAACTGGTCGAGGTCAAGTATCGGGCCGATCTACGTGAGAACTGGCCGGCGCTGCGGCCTGGCTTCGTGGCGGCGCGCGACGCGGTCTGCGGGATGAGCGGCAGGTTCCGGATCGCCACGGAGTCGGCGATCCGCATTCCCCGGCTTGAGAATGCCCGGCGGTTGCTGCCGCTGCGCAAGGCCCCACTGGATGCCGATCTGGCGAAGACCGTGAGGCGCATCGTCAGCGGAATGGGTGCCCCGACGCTGCGCGAGGCTGTGACCCCATCGCATGCGACCGCGTGACGGCGCTGGGCGCGATCTGGCGACTGATGGCGCGGGGTGATCTCGTCTTCGACCCGCACCGTGTTGTCGGGTTCGACACCCGGTTGAGGGTGTCATGACCCGACCGTCGCCCGCCCCCGATCTGTCCGGGATTGCCCTGGAGGAATGGGAGAAGGCGCGGCGGCGGCTCGATGTTCTGAAACCGCTGGCGGAGTCCGAGCGCCGGTCGCGCGGCATGGCGCAGGAAGCGGCGGATGCGTTGGGGATCAGCCTGACGCTCGTCTACCGGCTGCTGGCCCGATACGAGGCCGATCCCCGGTTGACCAGCCTGTTGCCGGAACGGCGCGGACGCCGTGAAGGCCAACTGGTTCTTGCTGATGAAGTCGAGGAAATCGTTGGCGTAGTCATCGACGAACTGTTCCTGACGCGCCAGAAACAGCGTGTGAGCGACGTTGTCGTGGAGGTGCGCAAGCGCTGCCGGACGCTCGGCTTTCCACCGCCAAGCCGAAAGGCGATCGACCTGCGGCTGCGCATGCGACCGGCAGCGGACGTGCATTGCAAGCGGCATGGCCGCAAGGCGGCACGTGATCGCTTCGCGCCAGCGACTGGCTCGCTCGACGCGCCGTGGCCGCTGTCGCTGGTGCAGATCGACCATACGCTGGTCGATGTGATCGTCGTCGACAGCCGCACGCGCGAGCCGATCCAGCGTCCCTGGCTGACGTTGGCCATCGACGTGCATTCCCGCTGCGTGGCGGGCTTCCACCTGTCGCTCGATCCGCCCTCGGCGACGAGCGTCGCCCTGTGCATCGCCCACGCCGCCTTGCCGAAGGACAAGTGGATGCGGGCGCGCGGCATCGAGGACGACTGGCCGGTCAGCGGCATCCCCGAGCGGTTGCACTCGACAATGCCAAAGAGTTCCGTTCCATCGCTCTCAGGCAGGGCTGCGACGAGCACAACATCGATATCGATTACCGGTCGGTGCGCACACCGCATTATGGCGCTCATATCGAACGGCTGATCGGCACGATGATGGGCAAGGTTCATCTGCTGCCGGGGACGACCTTCTCCGACGTGCGGATGAAAGGCGATCTCGATCCGTCGAAAAGCGCGGCGATGACGCTCGACGAGGTGGAGTGCTGGCTCGCCCACGCCATCACCGGCGTCTATCACCGCGAACTTCATCGCGGCATCGGCGCGACGCCGCTGGTTGCATGGCAACGTGGACTGGAGGGCAGCGACGAACAACCGGGCCGAGGCAGCCCGACGCCCGTGACCGACGCCCGCAAGTTCCTGATCGACTTCCTGCCGATGGAGCGGCGGCTGGTGCGCCGCCAGGGCGTGTTCCTGCACTCGATCAGCTACTGGTCGGACGTGCTGCGCACGCTGATCGGCGAACGGGAGAAGATGGTCGTGCGGTACGATCCGCGCGATCTCAGCCGGATTTACCTCTGGGCGCCGGACGGGCGCTATTACGACCTGAGCTACGCCGATCTTCGACGGCCCGCGATCAGCCTGTGGGAACACCGCCTGGCACTGAAGCGACTGCGCGAGGACGGCCGCGCCCAGGTGGACGAAGACGCGATCTTCGCGGCGATCGACCGGATGCGCGGTATCGTCGACCGGGCGATCGTCGAAACGAAAACCCTTCGGCGGCAGCGAGAGCGCCGGCTGCAAGCCGCCCGAGTGGCTCCTGTCGAGCCGGCTGTCGCAAAGCCCGACAAACCCCATCCCACGGCGTTCGAACCGCTGCCCGAGAACGAGCGGCTGTTCACCAACGTGGAGGAATGGCTGTGACGGAGAAGACCTATCCCCATCTGTTGCCTGCCGTGCAGGCATTGGCCGAAGCGCCGGACGAGGCGCGCATCCGGCGTATCCAGACGGATCGCTGGCTCGGTTACGCACGGGCGGAAGCCGCCCTGTCGGCGCTTGAGGATTTGCTGTCCTTCCCGAAGCGAACGCGAATGCCGAACCGGCTGCTGGTCGGCCCGAGCAACAACGGCAAGACGATGATCGTCGAGAAGTTCCGGCGCAGCCACTTGCCGGGATCGGAGGAGAGCGCGCGGGACGGAGCGATCCGGGTGCCGGTGCTCAAGGTGCAGATGCCGCCGGCACCGGACGAGCGCCGCTTCTTCTCGGCGATTCTCGAAGCGCTCGGTGCACCGGACCGGCTGAACGACAGGCTCTCGACCAAGCAGGACACGGCGGTGCGCATGATGCGCGCGACCGGGGTGCGGATGCTCGTGATCGACGAAGTCCACAACATGCTGTGCGGGTCACGCGACCAGCAACGCCGGTTCCTGAATCTGTTGCGCTGGCTCGGCAACGAGCTGCAAATCCCGCTGGTCGCGGTCGGCACGGCCGAAGGACTACGGGCGATCCAGAGCGACGACCAACTTGCCAACCGCTTCACGCCGTTCGGCCTGCCGCCATGGGAAGGCGGCGCGGAGTTCACGCGGTTGCTCAACACGCTCGAAGCCTCGATGCCGCTCCGGGAAGCATCAAACCTGTCGTCATCACCGATGGCGCAGCGGCTGCTCTCGACGTCGGAAGGCATCCTCGGCGAGGTGGTGACCATCGTGACGCGTGCGGCGGTCGCCGCCATCGAAACGGGGCAAGAGCGTATCGTACTGGACATGCTGGACAGTCTGGGGTTCATCGCGCCCTCGGAGCGTCGTCATGCCGTGGTCTGAAAAGGATCTGTTCGAGGTCGAGCTATTCGATCCGCCCGCCGAGGAAGCGGTAGTGACGCAGCGTCCGAAACTGCCCGGCGTCATCGCGCCGCTTCCGGACGAAGCGCTGGCATCGTGGCTGCTGCGCTATGCCGAGCCGTTCGGGATCGCGCCGGAGGACCTGCTGCTGCGCCATGCCGACAGGACGCTGGCCGGTCCCGGCGACTGGTGGCGTCGGCCGCCTCCCGCCCTGATCGAACATCTGGCGCGGGCAACCGGCACCGATGCCACGACACTTGCCGACCTGACGCTTTGGCCCGGCAATGAGGAGACGGACGATCCGCGTGACCGCTTCGCGGGATTGCGCTTCCGCGCGCAGGGCCGGACGAGCCACCGCAGGCAACGCATCGCCGTGTGCCCGCACTGTCTGGCCAACGATCCGACGCCTCATGTGCGTCGGGACTGGGCAGCCGGATGGGCGACGGTCTGTCCCGACCATGCCGCGGTGCTGAACGGCATCTGCCCGGAATGCGGATACAGGCTGAAACTGCCGGCCTTGTCCTCGCAGGACTATTTTGCTCCGGATCGCTGTGGGCGGTGCGGCTTCCGTCTCGCCGATATGGCATCGCGCGAGGCCCATCCCGCCGCTATTGCCCTGCATCGCCATCTTCGAGCCGCGCACGACGATGGCGCTTTCACCTTGCCGGGCGGGCAGCGGCTTGCATGGCCTGTCGTCATCACGCTGTTCGACGTGCTGCTGGGCGCGATCTGGATCGACACCAGGCCGGTCGTGCGCCGCCGCCTGTTCGAGCGGATCGAGCGTGACTTCGGTCGCGGCGCCCTCGGTCCGGAACCGACCGGTAGCTACGAAGGCTTGCTGATCCTTGCCTGGATACTCGAAGGCTGGCCCGACCGCGTGCGAACGACCATTGCCATCGTGCAGGGGCCACGTCCCCGTCGGCAGCTCGAACGCTGGCGGCATCTGGATGAAGCGATCCGGCAGGAACTGCTCGACCTGCTGCTGGCGATCTGGCCGGACCAGGCACACCCCGACGACCGGGCATGGTGGCGCGACTGGATCGAGACCCTGCCCGAGACGGGCGCTGAATTGCGTGCCCGTGCCGCTATTGACCGCTTCCCGCACCGTCGCGCTCGTCTGATGGCGCTGGCCGATGTGCGCGACGGAATGCCGGTCGAACTGGCGGCAGAAGCCGCCGGGATCATGGCGCGAACCCTCTACATCTGGCTGCGACGCGGTGCGAAAGGTGGTCTCGAGTCTGCGCTCGACCGACAACGTGGCGCGCTCAACCAGGCGCAGGCCGTCGAGATCGCGCAATGGATCGCAGACGCGCCGACCAACCAGCCACGCTGGCGCTCGGACCGGGTCAAGAACGAAATCTTCCGGCGCTTCGGGCTGGAGGTCAGCCCGGAGGTTGCGTCCCGCCTGCTGCGCAAGCACGGACCATGGGTCCGACGTCGCATCAGTGCCCCTCGTCGATGGAGTTGCGACGATGCGCGAGTCCACGAATAAAGGGAAATCCCGTTCAACGATTAAAGGGACGCCAGTCCACGATTTAAGGAGCCGTTCAATCATTTATCGGCTCCCGTCCACGCTTTTGGGGAAACCGACAGTTGATTTGCAGTGCGTATTTCGAGCGTTCCCGAGGTTGTCCACCGAACGCGTGCGGACCTACTATCTATGTTAGATAGTCGGCCCTTCAGAATTAGTCGAAGTCAAGGGTGGCAAGGGGCCGCCGGAAGATCGTGTTTCCCAGAACTCCCAGAAGCAATATTGATCTGAATGGTTTCCTGGGAGTTTGGAACTTCGCC
>NZ_LFJJ01000246.1 GCF_001189365.1 Candidatus Burkholderia verschuerenii
CGTGCTGACGATTGCCTACTTCGATCGTCTTGGCATGCCTCACCTCACATAACCTCAACTTCCCGAACCGCCCGGTGCGGACCCGCACGCCGGGTGGTGTGGCAGGGTGGTGTGGCAGGGGACCGGCTAGCTTGCTGGCCGCCCCTATGCCGATTGTGCCTCAGCGATCGTTAAGCAAACTTCTCGCGCAGAAACGAGATCACGTAAGGCGTCGCCGCCGCCGCGACCGTCGATGCCGTCGCCGGATCGATACCCATGCGCGCGGCGATCGACTCCGCGACGCGTCCGGTCAGCACGCCTTCGCCGCCTTCTTCCATCGACTTCATAAAGCCGTCGCCGCGCACGAGGCCCGCCGCGAATGCCGCGAAAAAGCTTTTGCCGGGATGATCGCCGAGCAAGCCCTGGCTTTGTTCTTCGGCGTGCGCGTGGGCCGTTTCAGCGGCGGTGCCGAGCATCTGCTGGCTGTCTTCGGGACTGAAGACCTGATCGGCGAGCGCTTGCTGAGCCTGCGCGCCGTGTTCCGAAGAGAGAAATTCCGATACGAGTTGTTGTGCGTCCATCGACGTCACTCCTGTTTGATGTTCGACGATTGCAGGGCGACGCAAGCCGATCGAAACCCTCGGTCGCGGATGGCCCTTGCTGAGACCGTGAACATCGCCGGAAGTGCCGTGTTCAAGGCCTCTGCGGCACCGGAAAATGCACGCCCGCGCGCTGCGCCGCATTGACGATGTGCTGCTCGATGGCGCGGCCCGCGCGTTCGCCGTCGCGCGCCTTGAGCGCATCGACGATGGCCGCGTGCTCGTGATACGTCGACAGCACGAGTTCGCGCCGATAGAACGGCAAACGCTGGCTCTCTTTCATGATGTCGGCGCTGCCGCGCAGGATCGATTCGATCGCCGCATTGCCCGCGAGACTCACGATGCGCATATGGAACGCGAAGTCGAGTTGCGCGGCTTCTTCGAGATCGGCATCGACGAGCGCGCGTTGCAGCGACGCGAGATTGTCTTCGAGCCAGCCGATGTCTTCATCGCCGATGGAATGCGCCGCCAGCCGCGCGACGAATCCTTCCAGCGCGAAGCGCATCTGATACGTGTCCGGCAACGACGCCTGATCCGCGAAACGCCACGCGTGCGTGCTGCTCGCCTGCGCGCTGCTCACATACACGCCCTTGCCGGGACGAATGTGCAGCATGCCGAGCGCTTCGAGCGTCGTCAGCGCCTCGCGCAGCGATGCGCGGCTGATCGCCAGTTCTTCGGACAATTGCCGCTGTGCTGGCAGCAAACTGCCCACCGGATAAACGCTCGCCTCGATGCGCTCGCGGATCGTCGCGATGGCGGCATCGGTCACGGTATGCGGGACATTCTTCATGAGAAAACGCGGGTGGCCTGGTCTGACCGCCATTGTATGCGCGGCGCTGGTGCGTGTGTGCACCGGTTCGCTCCGGAACGTTCCGTGCCCGATTCGAGCAGGGTAAACCTTTACGGATCAATGCTTGACCGGCTTATATTGGATTTCTAATATCGGTCATCAGCTATCTGGTCTGACCAGTCGGAATAGTGCACCGGTTCCTTCGAATCCGAACGATCAAGGAGACATTCGTGACGAGATTCCTGAATTCGCTGTTTGGCAGGGTGATGATCGCGCTGGTCATCGGCATCATCGTGGGCGCGGTGTGGCCGCACTTCGGGCAGTCGCTGCGACCGCTCGGCGATGGCTTTCTCAAGCTGATCAAAATGGTGATCGGACCGATCGTGTTTTGCGTCGTCGTGAGCGGCATGGCGAGCGCGGGCGATCTGAAAAAGGTCGGGCGCGTCGGATTGAAGGCCGTTGTCTACTTCGAGTTCATGACGACGCTGGCGCTGATCATCGGCGCGATTCTCGCGTGGGTGACGCGGCCGGGCGTGGGCATGAACATCGATCTGCATACGCTCGATGCCTCCGCGCTCTCGACCTACACCGAGCACGCGAAAAGCCTCAAGGACACGGCGGGCTTTCTGCTGAAGATCATTCCCGATACCGCCATCGATGCCTTCGCCAAGGGCGACATCCTGCAAGTGCTCGTGTTCGCCGTGTTGTTCGGCTCGGCGCTCTCGATGCTCGGCGACAAGGCGCAACGCGTGACGGTCTTCATCGACGAACTGTCGACGGTGTTCTTCCGCATTATGGCGTTCATCATCAAGCTCGCGCCGCTCGGCGTGCTCGGCGCGATCGCGTTCACGACAGGGCAGTACGGCGTGGCGTCGCTCAAGCAGCTCGGGCTGCTGGTCGCCGTGTTCTACGTGAGCTGCTTTCTGTTCGTGTTCGTCGTGCTTGCCGTGGTGATGCGGCTCGCGGGCTTCTCGATCTTCAAGCTCGTGCGCTATCTGCGCGAGGAATTGTCGATCGTGCTCGGCACGGCTTCGTCGGATGCGGTGTTGCCGCAGATCATGCGCAAGCTCGAATGGATGGGCGTGAAGGATTCGACCGTCGGCCTCGTGATTCCGACCGGCTACTCGTTCAATCTCGACGGCTTTTCGATCTATCTGACGCTCGCGGTGATCTTTATCGCGCAGGCGACCAACACGCCGCTGTCGCTGCACGATCTGATCGTCGTGGTGCTGGTGTCGCTGGTGACGTCGAAGGGCGCGCACGGCATTCCCGGCTCGGCGATCGTGATTCTTGCCGCGACGCTCTCCGCCATTCCCGCGATTCCCGTGCTCGGTCTCGTGCTGATTTTGCCGGTCGACTGGTTCGTGGGCATCGCGCGCGCGGTGACGAATCTGATCGGCAATTGCGTGGCGACGGTGGTCGTCGCGGTATGGGAGAACGACATCGACCGGGCGGGCGCCAAACGCGTGCTCGATCAGGATGCGGAGTATCGCTTCGTGCCGGCCGCACCGGAAGCGACGCACGGCCACGAAGGCGCGCATGCGGTATGACGCACGCGGTATGAGTTAAGCGCGCAAAAACATGCGGCTCACGTAAATGCAATTGCGAATGAGCCGCATACGCGTATCGCAAAACGTAGGGACGAAACGAAACCGCCGCGCATCGGCAACGATGGCGGCGGTTTTTTTACGGCGCGCCGGACAACCGGCGCTGCGCGCTCAGTGCTTCCGGTGCGGACAGTTTTCCTTCGTGCATGCGCCGTACAGCGCGAGCGCATGCTCGTGGAGTTTGAAGCCGCGTTCCTTGGCGATCATCTGCTGACGGCGCTCGATTTCGGCATCGAAGAATTCCTCGACGCGACCGCAGTCGATGCAGACGAGGTGATCGTGGTGCGATCCCTCGTTGAGCTCGAACACGGCCTTGCCCGATTCGAAATTGCTCCGCGACAGCAGACCGGCTTGCTCGAACTGCGTGAGCACGCGATACACCGTCGCGAGACCGATATCCAGCTCTTCGCTGAGCAGGTTTCGATACACGTCTTCGGCGGTCAGATGGCGCACGGTGCTGTGCTGGAAGATTTCAAGAATCTTGAGGCGGGGCAGGGTCGCCTTGAGCCCGATATTTTTCAGATCGGCGGGATTGGTCATCGCTAGGCATCCCTAGAGTACAATTCAAGGTTATCATAGTAATGCGTTTTGCCGGATTCGGACATCTCGCAGGAATTTGTACGACTGCGCGTGTCTAACCGCGCGGCCCTTGAAGCGCCACGCGCGGTAGGTAATTGCGGTGGGTGAAATGTTTTCAAATTTATTGAATTGCAGGGAGAGCCGTCGCATGCGTGGAACCATGATCGCGGCAACCGTGGCCGTATTGCTCGCCGGTTGCTCGACGTATGACAGCGTCACGCAGAAAATCGCGCAAAGCATCACACCGTATCGGATCACGGTAGTGCAAGGCAACTTCGTTTCGCAGGAAGCAGCGAATCAGATGCAGGTCGGAATGTCGCGCGACCAGGTCAAGCAACTTCTGGGCACGCCGTTGCTGACCGACATGTTCCATGCGGACCGCTGGGACTACGTCTTCTATTTCAAGCGCGGCTCCACGGCCGTGGTGCAGCAGCGCGACTTCGTCGTGAATTTCGCGAGCGATCGCGTGACGAGCTGGTCGGGCGGCGAGAATCTGCCGTCGAACCTCGAACTGCTCGCCGAAATCGACGGCGACAAGGGCGTGAAGGTCGCGAAGCCGGTTGCCGCGGCGTCGGGTTCGGCGGTCACCGCGCCGTCGAGCGATCCGTCGACGCAGCCGAACGCGTCGGCCGCCTTCGCGGGCGATGCGAACCAGCAGGCCGCTCAGGCCGCGAATCGCGCGACGGCACAGGTCGAAATGCCGGCCGGACGTCAGCGTTCGTGGACCTACAGCAACGCACCGCAGAGCAGCGGCGGCGCGCTGGGCACGGGCGGTTCAAGCGGCAATTCGCAGATCCAGCTGCAACGCAAACCGCAGACGATCCAGATTCCGGACAGCAGCGCGGTCGGACCGGCGAGCACCTCGCCCGCGCCGACTACGGCCAACGGCAATCAGCAGCAGTTCACGATGCCGCAGCAAAGCCAGTAACGTCTCGCAATGGAAGCGGCGCGCCCGTCGCGCCGTTTCCGTTCGACGCCGCTTATCCGCTTCATCCACCGCGCGCATCGTTCGCACGGTTCATCTAGAGACAGCCATGAAGATCGCCATCGCCGGCGCATCGGGCCGCATGGGCCGGATGCTGATCGAAACCGTTCTCAACGATCCCGACACGCAACTCGTCGGCGCACTCGATCGGCCCGGCACGCCGCAACTCGGCCAGGACGCGGGTGCGTTTCTCGGCAAGAACACGGGCGTGCTGCTCACGGACGACATCGAGCAGGTGTTCGCGCAAGCCGACTATCTGATCGATTTCACGCGTCCCGAAGGCACGCTGACGCATCTGGAAGCGGCGCTGCGTCATGACGTGAAGATGATCATCGGCACGACGGGTTTTTCCGACGAACAGAAGGCGCAGTTGAAAGCGGCGGGCGAGAAGATCGGCGTCGTGTTCGCGCCGAACATGAGCGTCGGCGTGAACGTCACGATGAAGCTGCTCGAATTCGCCGCGAAGCATTTTTCGACGGGTTACGACATCGAGATCATCGAGGCACATCACCGTCATAAGGTCGATGCGCCGTCGGGCACCGCGCTGGGCATGGGCGAAGTCATCGCGAAGGCGCTCGGCCGCGACCTGAAGGACTGCGCGGTCTACGCGCGCGAAGGCGTGACGGGCGAGCGCGATCCGTCGACGATCGGCTTTTCGGCCATTCGCGGCGGCGATATCGTCGGCGATCACACGGTGCTGTTCGCGGGCATCGGCGAGCGCATCGAGATCACGCACAAATCGGCGAGCCGGTTGTCGTACGCGCAGGGCGCGTTGCGCGCGGTGCGATTCCTTGCGAACCACGACAAGGGTTTCTTCGACATGCAAGACGTGCTCGGCCTGCGCTGATCTTTCGTGACGATGGCAGAAACGGGCGTCCTACATTATCTGCAATCCGGCGATGCGGTTACGCACGCGGTCGCGGGCGTTCTGCTCGCGATGTCGCTGGCGAGCTGGTGTTTCCTGCTGGTGAAGACTTGGGTGCTGGCGCGCGCGAAGTGGCAAGGTCCGCGCGCGTTGCAGCGGTTCTGGCAGTCGGCGAATTTGAAAGACGGCATCGGCGCGTTGAAGCGCGCGGATCGCGAGCGCGTGTTCTTGCCGCTCGCGGAGGCGGCGTGGCATGCGTCGCAGGCCGAGATGCCGGGCGCGTTGCTCGCGCGCGTGGAGCGCAGCGAGCGAGTATTGCGGGCGCTTCGACAGGCGTTGTTGAGATCGCAGCGGCGGCTCGAATTCGGGCAGGTGCTGCTCGCGTCGGTGGGCGCGACGGCGCCGTTCGTCGGCTTGCTCGGCACGGTGTGGGGCATTTATCACGCGCTCGGCAGCATCGCGGCGAGCGGTCAGGCGATGATCGAGAACGTCGCGGGTCCGGTGGGCGAGGCGCTGATCATGACGGCGTTCGGTCTGGTCGTCGCGATTCCGGCGGTGCTCGCGTACAACATTCTCGGCCGCTACGTCCGGCAGATTTCCGAGGAACTCGACGGCTTCACGCACGATTTGCACGCGTACGTCTGCGGCGAGGCGGAATAAGGAGCGCGCGCGATGGCATTCGGCGGACTCGACAAGAAACCCAGCGGCGCGCCGATGGCCGAGATCAACATGACGCCGTTGATCGACGTCATGCTCGTGCTGCTGGTGATTTTCATCATCACGGCGCCGCTGTTTATTCATGCGATTCGCCTCGATTTGCCGAAGGTCGCGGCGCAACCGGCGCGCGAGATGCCGCAGACGATTACGTTGTCCATCGACGATTCCGGGAAGCTTTTCTGGAACGATCAGCCGATCGGTTTCGATGCGATGCGCGGACGGTTTGTCGAGGCGGGTAAGGCTTCGGAGAAACCGGAATTGCACTTGCGGGCGTCTAGTGGGACGCGGTATGACGTGATCGCCCAAGTGATGGGGGCGGCGCAGCAGGCGGGGGTTGAGCGGATTGGGTTTGTTACGCAGCCTGTGGTGGACCAGCGTACTGGCGCGAGGCCCGGCGAGAAGAAGTAGTACGCATCTGTGGCTGTAGTGTAGTTCTATGGTTCTCTTGTCGCTGGGTTTTCGTCAGTAACCGCCTCCCCGGCGGGTGGGGTTACTTTCTTTGCGGCGGCAAAGAAAGTAACCAAAGAAAGCCGCTTGTCCGATCCTAAGCACCTTCTTGAGCGGCCCCGGCACAGGAATCTAGACTTGGCACAGCAGTAGCGAGTGTTCTCACCGTGTGTCTGGGCGCTGGTTCCCATGCGATTTGCGCTTTCTCGCCTGCCTTGGTAACGGTCCCCTTCGGCTTACTTCGGCCTCGCTGCGCGGCCGGTTTAGGGCCGTACAGGCAACCGGCAGGTGTTTTGCGAAACGACCTCGAATGCCTCATCGGCTTCATCGTTATTCGGCCCTACCTCGGTTTGCGCTTCGACGGGGATCTAGTGTTCCGTCCCAGAAATAACTTTACATAACCGAGCCACTTTCTGAAGGATGGAATCGGCGGTTGCGGTCCAGACAAATGGACGGTTGTGCTGGTTGTAGCGTGCGACATAGCGCTCGATGCT
>NZ_LFJJ01000247.1 GCF_001189365.1 Candidatus Burkholderia verschuerenii
CGCATTCTTCATCCATGGCCTGATCGGCGCTTTGCCGTCAAGCACTCAAGGTAGGAGCCCGGTGCCTAAATTGGGCACGCCGGGATCTGTGCGGGGGGTGTTCAGTAATGGACATCCCTACCGCAATGTGGCAGCGGTCGCGTCTCATCGCCGGGCGCGATCGTCGCAAAGCTGAGACAGACCACGGAAGTTGTCGCAGCGCTCGTAAAAATATCGATATGAAACAATGGCCTGGCGAGGCCGCTCAGATTGGCCCGCACATTGCTTTATTCAGGCAGAACGTTGATGCGGCACCTCAGGTACAGAAACCCGGTGCAGGAATTCAGGAGGAAGTGACGTGGTTGATTACATTGTTGTCGGCGGCGGACCCGCCGGATGCGCGACGGCCGGACGGCTGAGCGAAGATGCATCGACATCCGTATTGCTGTTCGAACAGGGGCCGCGAGATACCAATCCGTACATCCATATGCCGGCCACGTACTTCAAGACGGCGAAGGGCAATCTGCTGACGCGATATCGCCTGCAGCCGCAGCGTCATCAGAACATGGTGACGCCGGAGATCGTGCAGGGCCGCGTGCTCGGCGGCGGCAGTTCGGTGAACGCGATGGTGTACATGCGCGGCTGTCCCGAAGACTACGAAGGCTGGGCGGCAATGGGCTGCGACGGCTGGGGCTACGACGACGTGCTGCCGTGGTTCAAAAAAGCCGAAGACAACTAGCGCTTCGCCGGAGAAGTGCATGGCACGGGCTGGCCGCTCGGCGTGTCGGACCAGCGCTATACGCACTATCTGACGAAGGCGTGGCTGCGCGCGTGTCAGGAAATGGGCATCAACTACAACCCGGACTTCAACTCGGGCAAGCAGGCGGGCGTCGGTCTCTATCAGACGACCACGCGCGACGGCAAGCGATGCAGCGCGGCGACGGCGTATCTCAAGCCCGCACGCGATCGCAAGAACCTCACCGTGAAGACGGATTAGCGCGTGGTGCGCGTCGTGGTCGAGAACGGGCGCGCGGTCGGCGTCGAATATGTCGAAGGCGGCAATCGCCAGTTCGTGCGGGCTGCGCGCGAAGTGATCGTATCGGCGGGCGCGATCGGCTCGCCGCATCTGCTGATGCTGTCGGGTATCGGGCCGGCGGATCATCGGCGAGCGTCGGCGTGAAGGTCGTGCACGATCTGCGGGGCGTCGGCGAGAATCTTCAGGATCATATGGACATGTTCCTGATCTACGATCTCACCGGCCCGCATAGCTACGACAAGTACAAGAAGCTGCACAATCAGGCGCTCGCCGGGCTCGAATACGCGCTGTTCCGCAGCGGTCCGGTAGCGTCGAATATTTGCGAAGGCGGCTTGCTCTGGTACGGCGACGAGCACGATCCGCTGCCGAATCTGCAATATCACTTCCTGCCGGGCGCGGGCGTGGAAGAAGGCGCGGATCAGGCGCCGAGCGGCAACGGTCTGACGCTCAACGTGTATCAGACGCGTCCGCGTTCGCGCGGCACGGTGCGGCTCAAGAGCGGCGATCCTGCCGCTGCGCCGCTCGTCGATCCGAACTATCTCTCCGATCCGTACGACGCCGAAGTGCTCGCGGAAGGCGTGCGCATCGGTCAGGAAACGCTCGCGCAAAACGCGCTGAGCAAGTTCGTACGCGCGCCTTATCGGCCGGGGAAGATTCTCGCGACGAAGGAAGAGCGCATTCGTTTCGTGAGGGAGACGGGGCAGGGCGCGCTGCATCCGTCGGGCGCGTGCCGCATGGGCGTCGATGCGATGTCGGTGGTCGATCCGACCTTCCGCGTGCATGGCATCGAAGGTTTGCGCGTGGCGGATACGTCGATCATGCCGAAGCTCGTGTCGGGCAACACCAACGCGCCGTCGATGATGCTCGGCGAACGGCTCGCGCACTTCATCAAAACGAACGCGCGTTCGGCGGCGACGCCTTCCGCTACCGTCGATCTGGGCCGCTATCGCGGCGAAAAAGTCGAGTCGTGATTTTTTTCCGCTTAGAATAGGTATCGAATCGCGCAGTACGGGAGAGACCATCGTTCGATGGCGCCGACGGAGCAACCGCCCCGGAAACTCTCAGGCAAAAGGACCGTGCCGCGCGTTTATCACATCTGGAGAGCGGCGTTTTCATGCGCCCGCCGAAGGGGATTTGCGGCATCGCCCGCAATCTAAACTCTCAGGCAAACGGGACAGATGGGGCTTCTTCGCTTTAAAGCCATAAGGCTTGCGGCGAGGAATCTCTCATTGGACCTTTGCAGATGGAACGAATCGCCATTATTGGCGCCGGCATCACCGGCGTCTCGACTGCCTACGCCCTCGCACAACGCGGCCACGATGTCACCGTGTTCGAGCGGCATCGCTATGCGGCGATGGAAACATCGTTCGCCAATGGCGGGCAGCTCTCCGCGAGCAACGCCGAAGTGTGGAACAGCACGGCCACCGTGATCAAGGGCATCAAATGGATGCTGCGCTCGGATGCGCCGTTGCTGCTCAACCCGAAGCCTTCGTGGCACAAGTATTCGTGGATCGGCGAGTTTCTGCGCCAGATTTCGAACTATCGCGACAACACCATCGAGACCGTGCGGCTTGCGATCGAAGCGCGCGAGCATCTGTTTTCGGTGGCGCAGCGTGAGGGCATCGAGTTCGATCTCGAGCGGCGCGGCATTCTTCACGTCTACGAAGACCGCAAGGGTTTCGAAGCGGCATCGAAGGTCAATCTGATGTATCGCGAAGGCGGGCTGGATCGCCGCGCGGTGACGGCGAGCGAGATCGAATCGATCGAACCGGCCATTCGCGGCAGTTTCTATGGCGGCTTTTTCACGCCATCGGATTCCACCGGCGATATCCACAAGTTCACGCGCGGTCTCGCGCAAGCCTGCGTGCGCAAGGGCGTGGATTTCCGCTTCGATTCCGATATCGCGGAAGTCACGCACACCGATGACGGCATCCGTGTGAGCGTGCAACGTGCGTCCGGCTCCGAGGAACATGTGTTCGACAAGCTGGTGATTTGCGCGGGCGTCGGCAGCCGTCAGTTCGCGTCGATGCTGGGCGATCACGTCAACGTGTATCCGGTGAAGGGCTATTCGATCACCGTCTGTCTCGACGACGAAGCGAGCCAGCACGGCGCGCCGTGGGTCAGCCTGCTCGACGATGCTGCGAAGATCGTCACGAGCCGTCTGGGACGCGACCGCTTCCGCGTGGCGGGCACGGCGGAGATCAACGGCATCAACCGCGATATTCGCGCGGACCGTATTGCGCCGCTGGTGGAATGGGTGCGTCGCTACTTTCCGGCCGTGTCGACATCGCGCGTGATTCCGTGGGCGGGTTTGCGTCCGATGCTGCCGAGCATGTTGCCGCGCGTCGGTGCGGGCAAGCGCGCGGGCGTGTACTACAACACGGGTCACGGCCATCTGGGCTGGACGCTTTCGATGGCGACGACGGAGATTCTTGCGTCCGTGGTCGATGCATCGGAAGCGCGCGCATCGGCGGTCGCGACGATCTAAGCGGTTCATAGTACGGCCGGAGCTTTCGACGCTCCGGTCTTCACATTATTTCGTATGACGAAATAGTATGCGTCGCAACCTTGCGAGCAAGGAATCGCACACGTGAGACGAATGCCGTCAAGCATGCGCGTGCTGCTTTAAAAAAAGCGCCTTTCGAACAAAGAGATGTCCCGAAAAAAATTGCATTGGCGCGGGATTTGCAGGTTTTAGCGTTCGGTTTCAAGGAGACGCCCAAGTCGAAAGACGGCGGCGACAGGAAGAACTATTGGAGCGTTTGGAGGAGCACCGTGGCAAATCAACATCACCGCTCGGATTCGGAGCATTTGGCGTCGCTCAGATACGAGCAGAAGTTCGAGCGGAGCATGTCGCTCTGGTCGAATCTCGCGTTGGGCTTTCTGTATTTGTCGCCGCTGGTCAGCGTCGTGTCGATGTTCGCGCAAGGGCTGTCGACGGCGGGGCCGCCTTCGATGTTCTGGATCATCATCGTCGGTTGCGGGCAGTTGCTGGTCGCGCTCGTGTTCGGTGAAATCGTCGCGCAGTATCCGATTGCGGGCGGGCTCTATCAATGGGCGCGGCGCTTGTGGAACGGGCAGTATGCGTGGCTCCTGTCGTGGATCTATTTGTCCTGCGTGATCGTCGCGATCGCGACGACCGCGATCTTCGGCTCGGGCTTCGTCGCGAACCTGTTCGTCGGGACGCAGGAGCATCCGGTCGTGACCATCACGCCCGGCATGACCGCGTGCGTGGCGGGCGGCATGCTGCTGCTAGGGATGATCCTCAACTTCACCGGCACCAAGACGCTGGCGCGCATCGCGGGCGCGGGACTCGCGGCGGAATTGCTGGGCGTGATCGCAGTGGGACTCTATCTGCTGATCTTCGAGCGCAAGCATTCGTTCTCCGTGTTCTTCGACACGATTGGCACGTCGATCAACGGCAACTACATGCCTGCTTTCATCGGCGCGGCGCTGGTCGGTCTCTTCATGGTGTACGGCTTCGAAGCCTGCGGCGAAGTGGCCGAAGAAGTGCCGAATCCCGGCCGTCAGATTCCGAAGGCGAATGATGCTGACCGTCGTCGTTGGATGCGGCTCCGCGATCTTTTCGTTCGCGGGCTATGTGCTCGCCGCGCCCGATCTTCAATCGATCGTTGCGGGCAAGTCGCTCGATCCGATTCCGGAAATTCTCTACCAGACCATCGGTTTCTGGGGACTCAAGGCGTTTCAGGCGGTTGCGTTGCTGTCCTTCCTTGCATGCGTGATG
The DNA here is from genome assembly GCF_001189365.1 of Candidatus Burkholderia verschuerenii. Taxonomy (GTDB): domain Bacteria; phylum Pseudomonadota; class Gammaproteobacteria; order Burkholderiales; family Burkholderiaceae; genus Caballeronia; species Caballeronia verschuerenii. The sequence goes on from NZ_LFJJ01000247.1 coordinate 4,761, forward strand.
GGTCAGCAGGCATCGGCGAGCCGTCTCGTGTATTCGTTCGCGCGCGACAACATGTTCCCCGGCTCGGCGCTCTTCGCGAAGATGATGAATCACACGCCGGTATGGGCGAACGTCGCGGTGAATTCGCTGTCCGCGTTGCTGATCGTGCTGGTGTATTGCGTGCCCAGTTCGCTGTTCCGTATCGCGGGCATGCAGATGCTGGCGGGCTACATCGCGTTTCAGATGGTCGTGATCGCGGCACTGCGCGCCCGCGCGAAAGGCTGGAAGCCCGCGGGCGCATTTAGCCTCGGCAAGTGGGGCGTGCTGGTGAATATCGGCGCGCTCGGCTACGGCGTGTTCGCGTGCGTCGTGATGGCAATGCCGTCGAACGACATTACGCTGTCGACGCTCGATCGCTCGATCGCTGGATCGCGCTCGTCGGTATCGCGGTGGTGGTCGTGTCGGGCGGCTTGTATCTGATGATCGCGAAGCCGCATCTGCGTTCTTCCGCGCCCGAAGGCGATGCCGTCGAGTTCGCCGATATGATCCGCGCGAAGCAATATGACGCGCAATTCGCGGCGACGCGTTCGACGAAACGCAAAACGGCGGACGCACGATTCGAGGCATCGGCGATGGATTGACGCGCGGACGTCGGCGAGTCAATGCTAAAGTTCGGAGCCTCGCGCCGAATGAAAGGCGCGAGGCGCACGACCCAATCCTCGACACATCGCGATGCCTTCTACTTCTGATTCCTGCGACATTGCCGTCATCGGCGCGGGCGTAATCGGCCTGGCGCTCGCGCATCATCTGCGCAAGCAGGGCCGTAGCGTGAGGATCATCGATCGCGCCGAGCCTGCATCCCAGTGTTCGATGGGCAATGCGGGCGCGCTCTCGTTTCACTCCGTCGCGCCGCTGGCGATGCCCGGCGTGATGAAGAGCGCGATGTCGATGCTACGCGATCCCGATGGCCCGTTGTATCTTCCGCCAGCGTATTTGCCGTACGCGGCGGAATGGCTCTGGCGTTTCGTGCGATCGGCGGGCGAAACGCGGGTGCGCGAGATCGCGGCGTCGTTGAGCGCTTTTTTTCGCACGGCGGAGGCGGATCAACGGCAACTCGCATCGGAGGTCGGCTACGCGGCCAATCTGCGCACGACGGGGCAGTTGCATCTATATCGGTCGGATGCGCATCTCGCCAAGGACGTGCTCGGCTGGGCGATCAAAACCGAGCATGGTCTCAAACTCACGCGAATCGGCCGCGACGAGATTCGCGCGATGGAGCCGGACGTATCGCCCGACTATCCGATCGGCCTGTTTCTCGAGAACGATCACTCCGTCGTGAATCCGCACGGTTATGCGCTCGCGATTGCGCGCAGCATCGCGCAGGCGGGCGTGACGATCCGGCGCGCGGACGTGACGTCGATTCGCCCGCAAGCCGATGGCTGGCAAATCGTGACATCCGATGCATCGCTATCCGCGCGCGATGTCGTGATCGCGACCGGCGCGTGGTCGACTCAACTGCTCGCGCCGCTCGGCGTGCGTGTGCCGCTGGAAACGCAGCGCGGCTATCACGTTCACGTGCCGGAGAGCGCCACGCGCTTGTCGCGCACCATCGTGCTTACGGACCGCAAGATTTTCATCACGCCGATGGATACGGGTTTGCGCATCGCCGGGACGGTTGAGTTCGGCGGGCTGGTGCGCGAACCGAATCAGCGACGCGCGGCCTTGCTCGCGCGGCATGCGAAGGAAGGCTTGCCGGGGCTCGATCTGCTGGGTGAATCGAGTACGTGGATGGGGCATCGGCCCTGCATGCCCGATTCGATGCCGGTGTTAGGCAGCGTGCCGAAGTATCGTGGCTTGTGGCTGGCGTTTGGGCATGGGCATCTGGGGCTGACTTCGTCGGCGACGACCGGGCGGTTGTTGGCGGAGGCGATTTGTATGGGGAGCGTGGCGAGTGAGTTGGAGGCGTTTTTGGTGGGGCGGTTTGGAGGGTAAACCTCATCCGTTTAATTTTTCCCGATCAGTGTCGTTAACCAAGAAATCCGCGCTGAGGGAAGGGGTTAAGCCATCGTCGTATTCGATCCATACGCTTAACTTCGCTTGAACCCGTCATCGGCGCAACTCTTACCGGCGGGTGACGATGTCTAGGTCCTGTTCACATTTAAGAGCGGCCCGAAGGCAGACACGATGGAGACAAAGGTGAGGTAGCTGTGGGCGAGTTTGTCATATCGAGTGGCGACGCGACGAAAATGCTTGATACGCTTAAAGAAG
>NZ_LFJJ01000248.1 GCF_001189365.1 Candidatus Burkholderia verschuerenii
TGACGACGGCTTTGACTTCCTTGGGTGGAATTTCCGTAAGTACTCGGGAAAACTGCTCATCAAGCCCAGCAAGAAGAATGTGCAAGCATTCTTCCGCTCGGTGGCGGATACGATCAGCGGTCACAAAACGGTTAAGCAGGTCGAGCTGATCCGACTGTTGAACCCGATGCTACGGGGTTGGGCACAATATCACAGCCCTGTAGTAGCTAAGCAGGCGTACACCCGCATGGAGTACCTGATCTTCGGGAGGCTCTGGCGTTGGGCGAAGCGGCGACATCCGAAGAAGAATGCCGACTGGGTTCGGAAGACTTATTTCCACTCTGTCGGTACTCAGAATTGGGTGTTCTCGGCCCCTGTAGTACATGAGGATGGCAACAAAGGGCTGCTGGAGTTGTACTCTCTGTCCTCAACAGAGATCCGGCGGCACAACAATATTAAAGGGGGATATAACCCTTTTGATCCTGTTTGGGAGCAATACGGTGAGCAGCTGCGGGAGGAGCGCCTGTGGTATTCAGGACGCTATCGCAAGCAGTGGGCGAAGCTGTTCATGTCGCAGAGCGGGTTGTGTGCTCACTGTGGCGGCGCTCTGACGGATGAAACGGGCTGGCACGACCATCATTTGGAATACCGTATGCATGGTGGTTCAGACGCTCTCTCCAACCGAGTGCTTTTGCACCCAAATTGTCATCAGCAAGTGCATGCTGGCAACCTTGCAGTAACTAAGCCGGCTCCGCTACAGTGGGGGGCTTTGATTAGGTGGTTCGTAGGCTTGAGCCGTATGCGGGGAAACTCGCACGTACGGTTCTTAGGGGGGGCGCTCTTCCGTGAGGAAGGGTGCCTACCCTACATGGTCGTCGGATTCTGTTCAACGCGGGGAAATCGTTACGTGAAGCGCGCGTGGGCTCTTTCCTGCATCCTCGGCTTGAGCGTCGTTCTCGGTGGATGCGGCAAGGACGAGTCGGCGAAGCGCGCCGAACAGGCGGTCGCATCCGCGAGTCAGGCGCCCGTCCGGGCGGAAGCCGTCAGCCAGGGGCAAGTGCGATCGCCGGCCGAGTCCGTCGGGCAGCAAGACGGCTTTGCCATCGTCCATATCGCGGAATTGCCCAAACAGGCGGTCGATACTTTGCAGCTGATCGAAGCGGGCGGTCCTTTTCCTTACTCGAAGGACGGCGTCGTGTTCGGCAATCGCGAGCGTTTGCTGCCGCGGCATCCACGCGGCTACTACCACGAATACACGGTTCGCACGCCTCGCTCGAGGGATCGCGGCGCGCGTCGGATCATATGCGGCGGAGCGCGCAGGCAGATCGGCGAGTGCTACTACACGGACGACCATTACGCCAGTTTTAAACGCATTGCGGAATAACTACGGGATGAACGGCATGAGCGACAACATCTACGCGCACGACCACGGCGTCGCGAGTGATCTTTTCGCCACCGGCGATGGCAACCTGTTCCAGCGAGTACTGCGGCTACGCATGACAGAACACGACAATCGACCCGAGGAAGAAACCAGCCCGTCGGAAGAAGCGCATCACGCGCATCCGGACGAGGACGCGGAGGATATGTTCGCGAATACGCGGCCGAATATCGTGCAGTCGATTCGCGCGTTCCGCGTCCAGGATCTTGCTGACGAGGCGACCAAGCTGGGCCAGCATTTCCTTTATGCGTATCTCGGGCAGGCGCAGAGCAAGCAGGAAGTGCTCGAAACCATCGCCACGTCGTTTCTGTTTCCCAAGCACTTCGGCAAGAACTATGACGCGCTGTACGACTCGCTGACCGATCTCGTGCACAAGGCGGGTTCGCAGCCGGGCTTCGTGATCGTGCTGGAGCAACTGCCGATCGCCACCAAATTCGACAAGGAAGGCCGCGAAGTGCTGCTCGACGTGTTCCGCGACGCGGCCGAGTTCTGGGCCGAGCGGCGCGTGGCGTTCCGGGTGTTTTATTCGTTCGTCTGAGTCGACCGACCTGAATTGAAGCAGCCCGATGGACCGTGAGTCCATCGGGCTGTTTTGTTTTGAGCCGCCGTTGAGCGGCCATGACTCGCTTACCAGCCGCCCCAGCGCGCGGCCAGCGCCGCCAATACCGCGATGCCCGCGGTCTCCGTGCGCAGCACGCGCGGACCGAGGCCGAGCGCGCTGAATCCGGCTTCGACGATCGCGGTTTCTTCCGACGGCGAGAATCCCGCTTCCGGACCGATCAGCAGCGTGACGGGTCCGGCGGGCGCGGCGGCGGGCAATGAGGCGAAGTCGAGCGTCGCGCGCGGCGAGAGCAGCAGGCGCAGTTCGCCGTCGGCGGCGGCGGGAAGATCGTCGAGCCAGGCGTCGAGATCGCGCGGCGGCGCGACATCGGGCACGCGGTTGCGTCCGCATTGCTCGCACGCGGCGCGCACCAGCGCCTGCCAGTGCGCCTGACGCTTGAGCGCGCGTTCCCCGGCGAGGCGCCCGACGCCGCGCTCCGCCGTGATCGGCGCGATGCGCGCGACGTCCAGTTCCACGGTCTTTTCGATCAGCCAGTCCATCTTGTCGCCGCCCGCGACGCCTTGCGCCAGCGTCACGCGATACGGCGGCTCGGCCTCGCGTTCGTCGTGCGCGTCGATACGCGCGGTGGCGGCGCGCTTGGCGATCTCGGTGAGTTCGGCACGATACTCGCCGCCGCGTCCGTCGAACAGCGTGATGGCGTCGCCGGTCTGCAGGCGCAGAACATGGACGTGACGCACGACGTCATCGGGAAGGGTCAGGGTGTGGCCCACGGCAAGCGGGCCGTCTACATGGAAACGTGGCATGGAGGTCGATCGCGGATGCGGTCATCCGCGGATAGTGAGAATGCCTGCGACGGATATGGCTCAGCGCAAGTGTCGTGCGATTGCCCAGCGATAACCGTCCGGGTCTTCGATCTGGGCGAAACGATCGCCCCAAAACTGGTCCTGCGGTTCGATGAGCGCCTTCGCGCCGACGGCGAGCGCCTGCGCGAACGTGGCATCGACATCGTCGACGTAGAGATAGAACGACTGCGGCGCCATCTGCCCGGCGCTTTTCGGCGTGCGCGCCTGCGATTCGTACGCGCCCTCCGGCGCGAACATGACGATCAACTGCCCGCGATAAGTCATCTCCACATGAATGACGGTGCCGTCATCGTTCACGCTGTCACGCACCGCAAAACCAAGCGCCTTCTCGTAGAACGCGATGCTCACGCGCGCGTCGCGCACGGTCAGATAGGGCGTCAACCAGGGCACATCGGCTGGGCGGGGATCGGTCATCGAAAGCACTCCTTGAAGCCTGCTGCATTCCGTCAATGGGATTGATTATTCTGCCACGAAGCTTTTCGAACCATCGGACGTTTGGCGGCGAACGAATGGCCGCGCTGGACGGATCGGGCGCGTCGGTCGTATGTCGCATGGAACGTGCCTGCGCGCGTTTCGCGGTGGGGCGAGCGTCGAATGGCGATGCTTTGGCGGCGCGGTGCGCACGCATCGCCACTTGCCGATGAAACCGGTCTGATAGAATAACTGCCTCCCGATCCTCGTCGTTTCTCGTCGTTCCGGTCCTGAAAACGCAGTTTATTTCGGGTTCGGTGTTCTCCCGAGAAGCACCGTGAAGCATCGCGATGGAAGCACCGTGGATCATCTCAGGACCAGCCCATTCTCGACATGACGACCCCGACCTCCCGCCCATCCGTCCTCATGGCCAATGCAATCCGTGCGCTGAGCATGGACGCCGTCCAACAAGCCAACTCCGGCCATCCGGGCATGCCGATGGGCATGGCTGAGATCGGCGTCGCGCTGTGGTCGCGGCACCTGAAACACAATCCGACGAATCCGCACTGGTTCGACCGCGACCGTTTCGTTCTGTCGAACGGTCACGGTTCCATGCTGCTGTATTCGCTGCTGCACCTCACCGGCTACGACCTGCCGCTTAGCGAACTGAAGAATTTCCGCCAACTGCATTCGAAGACGCCGGGCCATCCGGAATACGGCATGACGGCGGGCGTCGAGACGACCACCGGCCCGCTCGGTCAGGGCATCGGCAACGGCGTCGGCATGGCGCTCGCGGAAGCACTGCTCGCCGCCGAGTTCAACAAGGCCGACGCGAAGATCGTCGATCACTACACGTACGTGTTCCTCGGCGACGGCTGCCTGATGGAAGGCATCTCGCACGAAGCCTGTTCGCTCGCGGGCACGCTCAAGCTGAACAAGCTGATCGCGCTGTACGACGACAACGGCATTTCGATCGACGGCCACGTCGAGCACTGGTTCCACGACGACACGCCCAAGCGCTTCGAAGCGTATGGCTGGAACGTGATCCGTGGTGTGGACGGCCATGACGTCGATGCGGTCGATGCCGCCATCGCGCAGGCGAAGAAATCCGACAAGCCGACGCTGATTTGCTGCCGCACGGTCATCGGCAAGGGCGCGCCGACCAAGGCGGGCGGCCACGACGCGCACGGCGCGCCGCTCGGCGACAAGGAAATTGCGGCGACGCGCGCGGCTATCGGCTGGAACTACGGGCCGTTCGAAATCCCGGCCGAAGTCTATGCCGCGTGGGACGCGAAGAAACAGGGCTCGCACGCCGAAGCCGCATGGAACAAGTCGTTCGACGCATACAAGGCGAAGTACGCCGCCGAAGGCGCCGAATTCGCGCGTCGCATGAGCGGCGAGCTGCCCGCCAACTGGGCCGAAGCCGCCGCGAAGATCATCGAGGACGCGAACCAGAAGGCCGAGACCATCGCGACGCGCAAGGCATCGCAGAACACCATCGAAGGTCTCGCGGCCGCGCTGCCGGAACTACTCGGCGGCTCGGCGGATTTGACCGGCTCGAACCTGACCAACTGGAAGGCATCGAAGGCGGTGCGCGCGGCGGGCGACGCGGAGAACGCGAACCCGGATCACGCGGGCATCCAGTGGGGCAATCACATCAACTACGGCGTGCGCGAATTCGGCATGTCGGCGGCGATCAACGGGATCGCGGTGCACGGCGGCTATCGTCCGTTCGGCGGCACGTTCCTGACGTTCTCGGACTACAGCCGCAACGCGCTGCGCGTCGCCGCGCTGATGAAGTCGCGCTCGATCTTCGTGTTCACGCACGATTCCATCGGCCTCGGCGAAGACGGCCCGACGCACCAGTCCATCGAACACGTTTCCAGCCTGCGTCTGATCCCGAATCTGCAAACCTGGCGTCCGGCGGATACGGTCGAAACGGCCGTGGCCTGGACGCACGCGATCGCGCATCACGGTCCGTCGACGCTGATTTTCAGCCGCCAGAATCTTCAGTACTCGCCGCGTAACGATATCCAGATCGCGAATATCGCGAAGGGCGGCTACGTGCTGCACGACTGGAACGACGACATCCCCGCGCGCAAGATCATCCTCATCGCGACCGGCTCGGAAGTGCAGCTCGCGATGCAGGCGGTCGAGGAACTGCGGAAGGTCGGTATCGGCGCGCGCGTCGTGTCGATGCCCTGCACGAACGTGTTCGACAAGCAAGACGCCGAGTATCGCGAGCGCGTGCTGCCCAAGGGCGTGCTGCGCGTGGCGATCGAAGCAGGCGTGACGGATTTCTGGCGCAAGTACGTGGGCCTGGAAGGCGGCGTGGTCGGCATCGACACGTTCGGCGAATCGGCGCCGGCGGGCGCGCTGTTCAAGCACTTCGGCTTCACGGTGGAGAACGTCGTCAAGACGGCGCAGGCCGTTCTGGCCGCGTAAGCACACGCGTCAGCGAAGCAGGTTTTTTTAAGCCAAGGAGATAGACCATGACGATTCGCGTTGCAATCAACGGCTACGGCCGCATCGGCCGCAACACGCTGCGCGCCTTCTACGAGAACGGCAAGAAGCACGACATCGAGATCGTCGCCATCAACGACTTGGGCGATGCCAAGACCAACGCGCACCTCACGCAGTACGACACGGCGCACGGCAAGTTCCCGGGTCAGGTGTCGGTCGACGGCGATTACCTCGTCGTCAACGGCGACAAGATCCGCGTGCTGGCCAACCGCAACCCGGCCGAACTGCCGTGGGGCGAGCTGGGCGTCGACGTGGTGTTCGAGTGCACGGGCTTTTTCACGACGAAGGAAAAGGCCAGCGCCAACATCAAGGGCGGCGCGAAGAAGGTGATCATCTCGGCGCCGGGCGGCAAGGACGTGGACGCGACCATCGTTTATGGCGTGAACCACAACGTGCTGAAGGCATCGGACACGGTGATCTCGAACGCATCGTGCACGACCAACTGCCTCGCGCCGATGGTCAAGCCGCTGAACGACAAGATCGGTTTGGTGAACGGTCTGATGACCACGATCCACGCCTACACGAACGATCAGGTTCTGACCGACGTGTATCACGAAGACCTGCGCCGCGCGCGCTCGGCCACGCACAGCCAGATCCCGACGAAGACGGGCGCGGCATCGGCCGTCGGCCTCGTGCTGCCGGAACTGAACGGCAAGCTGGACGGTTACGCGATCCGCGTCCCGACCATCAACGTGTCGGTGGTCGATCTGTCGTTCATCGCCGCGCGCGATACGACGGTGGAAGAAGTCAACCAGATCATGAAGGAAGCGTCGGAAGGCGCCATGAAGGGCGTGCTCGGCTACAACGACGCGCCGCTGGTCTCGATCGACTACAACCACAACCCGGCTTCGTCGACGTTCGATTCGACGCTGACCAAGGTGTCGGGCCGTCTCGTGAAGGTGTCGAGCTGGTACGATAACGAGTGGGGCTTCTCGAACCGCATGCTGGATACGGCTGTCGCGCTGGCCAACGCCAAGTAAGCTTTCGCTTCATGCGATGACAAAGGCCGCTCCTCGGAGCGGCCTTTTTGTGCGCCCAGCATGGGCGCACTCTTGCGGGTGCAAGTCGCGCGGCAAGTTGACCACAGCGAGCGAAGTGAAGCGCAACTGCGGAAGGGCGACCGACCGTGGAGAGGAAGCG
>NZ_LFJJ01000249.1 GCF_001189365.1 Candidatus Burkholderia verschuerenii
GGCTTACCCGGAACAATGGACTCCAGTCGTCCCCATATCTCATCGGTCAGCAACATTCGACTCATCTTGATCGCTTACGCAAAAGATGAGATGTAAACACATTTCTTCAAATGTGAACAGAGCCTAGAAGGCGAAAGCGGTTTTGCGGAAGAACGCGCGGTGCTCGAACGCATCGCGCGCCATCTGCTATGCAGTTCCGATCCGGAGTCGATGTCGGTGGGTGAATTGCTCGCCCTCGAGCCCCAATCGATTCAAGGGTTGAACGACGTGTGGCTGGGCTATACGGAATATCCCGGCGATCCGGCGCTGCGTCGAGAGCTTGCCACGCTGTATCGAAACATCGATGCGGACGGATTTATCGTGCATACCGGCGCGCAGGAAGCGATCTTCTCGTTCATGCATTCGATGCTCGCGTCGGGCGATCATCTGATTGTTCACATGCCCGGTTATCAGTCGCACTATGCAGTGGCGCAAGCGATGGGCGTCGATGTGACGCCGTGGCTTGCGCGCGAAGAATCGGGCTGGTCGCTCGATCCCGATGAGCTCGACGCGATGCTCACACCGCACGCACGCGCCATCGTCCTGTGCTCGCCGCACAATCCGACCGGCTATGTGCCGACGCGCGACGTGTTCGATGCCATCGTCGAATTCGCTCGCCGGAACGGACTTTGGCTCTTTAGCGACGAGGTGTATCGCGGCCTCGAACATGATCCGGCGACGCGTCTACCTGCGGTGTGCGATGTCTACGAGCGCGGTGTATCGCTGGGCGCGTTATCGAAAACGCATGGACTGGCGGGTTTGCGTCTTGGTTGGATCGCGACACAAAGCAAGAACGTGCTGGCGCGCATGAGCGCGTTCAAGGATTATTTGACCATCAGTAACAGCGCGCCTAGCGAATATCTGTCGAAGATCGCCGTGCGCCATACCGACGCGCTGCTCGATCGCAATACGGCGATCGTGCGCGCCAACCTAGATGTGCTCGACGCGTTCCTCGCGCGCCGCGCCGATCGCTTCGAATGGCATCGGCCGCGCGCGGGCACGATCGGCTTCGTGCGCCTCAAACTCGGCAACGCAGAGCGCTTTTGCGCGGATCTGCTGGAACGCACCGGCGTGTTGCTGTTGCCGTCGACGTTGATCGATCATGGCGACGCACATGTCCGCATCGGCTTCGGCAAGCGCAATATGCCTGACGTGCTCGGCAGGCTCGATGCCTATCTGGACGAATGCGCCGCCTGATCGACGCTTACTTCGATGCGACCGTCACGAGTACCGCATCGTTGCGATACACAGCGGGGAACATCTGCTTGAGATCGCCGATCTTGGGCAGATCGTTGATGGCGATATAAGGGCTTTCCGGATGCTCGGTCAAATAATTCTGGTGATAGCCTTCCGCCGGATAAAAGCCCTTATAGTTTTCCACCTTGGTCACGATCTTCTGCTTGAAGACATGCGCGGCATCGAGTTGCCCGATATAGGCGTTGACCACATCGCGTTGCGATGCGTTAGTCGGAAACACGGCCGAGCGATATTGCGTGCCGTGGTCCGGGCCTTGATAGTTCAATTCGGTCGGATTATGCGCGACCGAAAAGAATATTTGCAGCAAGCGTCCGTATGAGACCTGCGTCGGATCGAAGGTCACGCGCACGGATTCCGCGTGTCCCGTGTCTCCTTCGCTGACGCGATCATATTGCGCGGTATCGGCTGCGCCGCCCGCGTAGCCCGACATCACTTCCTTCACGCCGCGCACATGCTGAAAGACGCCTTGCACGCCCCAGAAACATCCGCCTGCGAAGACGGCGGTTTCGGTATGCGTCGTGCCAGCGGCTTCATCGCGCACGGGTGCGGGAATCGCGGTTGCGCTTTCGGTCGAATGAGCGGTACGCACCAGCACCAGCGCGCCTGCGGAGAGCGCGGCAACGCTTGCGATCCGAGCGATCCTGCTGAAATACTTTGCCATGATGGTTCCTTTAAATAACTTAGCGATCAGCCGAAGGTAAATGCATAAGCTTCGACGCCGGGATCGAGAAACTCGATGCTGAACGTGCGATCCTTGACCGGTCCTGCCTGACGCACGAGTTGATAGAGACGTTGTTCGGTCACGGTGCCGCTGCCGTCGGCTTGTACATCCGTGCCGTGCGATGTTCCGGGTGCCGCGCCATCGATGCTCACGCGAAAACGCACGGGCTTGCCGTCCTTCGACGGACCGAGCACGAAATGCAGATCGCGCGCATGAAAGCGATAAACGATGCGTCCCGACTTGCCCGCAAGCGTCGCGTGTTCCGCGCCGACGTTCCACGGTCCGCTCAAACCCCAGTCGTTCACATCGAGCGCTTTAGGCACGGCATAGTCATGCACGCGATTCTGCGTTTCGCCGCCGGGCGACATGAACTGTTCCGCGCGTTCGTAGCCGATATAGGTTTCGGGCGAACGCACGTCGGCGTTGTCGGCTTGCATCATCGCGCCTTGTTGTATGGCTTCGCTTGCGGAAGGCATGTGCCTGGCGACAGAAGGCGCTTCGCCGTGACCGGCTTCGGCAAGCAATTGTTGAATCACATGCTCCGAGTGATCGGAGTCGCCTTCGCCAAAATGGTGATAGCGGATCTTGACTTGCGCATCGACGAAATAATGCGCGGGCCAGTATTGATTATTCAAGGCGCGCCAGATCGCATAGTCGTTATCGATCGCGACGGGATAATCGATGCCGAGATCGTGAATCGCTTTCTTGACGTTATCGACATTGCGCTCAAAGGCGAACTCGGGCGCGTGCACGCCGATCACGACGAGTCCCTGGTCGCGATACTTTTGCGCCCAGACCTTGACATACGGCAGCGTCCTCAAGCAATTGATGCATGAATAGGTCCATACATCGACGAGCACAACTTTGCCGCGCAAAGCTTCGCGCGTCAGAGGCGGCGAATTGAGCCATTGCACTGCACCGTCGAGCGGCGGCAAGGTGCCTTCGACCGGCAAGGGCGCGGCATTGACCGGGCCCGACGGTTTCGTGCTTGCGCGCATCATAGCGGGGCCGTTTGTATCGGCAGGCTTCATCGTATTTTGCGCCGACATCATAGCGTCTTTGCGATAATCGAGCTTGTCGACGAAGTGCTGTTCAAGACCCGCCGTCGCCACGGTCGAGACGCGTGCCAGCACGCCGGTATCGAGGCCGAGCGCGATGGCGACAACGCCGCCCAGCATCGCCACGCCGATGCCGCGCCGTATCCATTCGCCCGCGCCCAACGAGCGCTTCATGGCCGCGAACACGCGTCCGCCGATCAATACCGCGATGGCAAGCGATGTCGCCGCGCCGGCCGCGTAAGCGAGCAACAGAAACGTGGTACTGGCGCTTGCGCCGTTGAGTGCAGCGCCTGTGAGCACGAGTCCGAGAATCGGACCGGCGCATGGCGCCCACAACAATCCCGTCGCGATCCCGAGTACGAACGAACCACCGACGCTCGGTTTGCCGTCGCGCTGCGCGAAAGCGGTCAGGCGATTTCCCGCGCTCACGAGCGGATGCATGATGCGGTCCGCAAGACGCGGTAACAGCAGCGTGAGACCGAATACGGCGAGCAAGGCGATAGCGGCCCAACGTCCGTATTGATTCGCTTGCGTGGCCCAGCCGCCACCGACAGCGGCAAGCGTCGCCACGGCGGCGAAAGTGATGCCCATGCCTGCAAGCAAGGGCAGGCCGCTCTTGACGAAAGGTTGGTCGGCGCGTGAAAACACGAACGGAAGCACGGGCAGAATGCACGGACTTAGAATCGTCAGCGCACCGCCGAGATAAGCAAGGATGATGAGTAACATGGTGTCGTCATTAGCAAATGGGATCGGGCGCGCATCAGGATGCGGACGGAGCAAAGTTCATCGCCGCGCCATTCATGCAATAGCGCATGCCGGTAGGCTGCGGACCGTCGTCGAAAACATGGCCGAGATGTCCGCCGCAACGGCGACAATGCACTTCGGTGCGTACCACGCCGAACGATCCGTCAATGCGCGTAGCAATTGCGTGTTCCATCGGCGCGTAAAAGCTCGGCCAGCCGGTGTGGCTATCGAATTTCGTGCGCGACGAAAACACCGCAAGGCGACACCCCGCGCAAGAGAACGTGCCCACGCGATGCTCGTCGTTGAGCGGGCTGGTGTAAGGACGCTCCGTGCCTTCTCGACGCAGCACGTCGAATTGCATCGGGCTTAGCAGCTTGCGCCATTCATCCTCGCTGTGCACGATTTCGAAGGTTTCGGGTGGCGCATTATCTTTAGCGGCGGCGGCAGCGGTTCCTGTCAGTAGAAAGCGGCGTCGGGTTTGCATGGCGGGTCCTCGTCAGCGAGTGGATTGACCGCATCCTAAGTGCGCGCGGATCGCCAAGTCCTCACCAAAAGTTAAATTAAATGTGATACTTGGCCGCGCGCTTTTCTGCACAATACGAGGGTAATGGACAGAATGTCTCGCGCATTGGCTTTCGATTCTTCTATAGTGCGCGTTTTTTGCCTTTGGGGTTTATTTTTGCGGCCACGCCTGACGATGTTCACCTTTCGACAATGGATCAACCCAAACGCATACTGATCGTCGAAGACGACATGCATATCGCCGACGTGCTGAGTCTGCATTTGCGCGACGAGCGCTATCAGGTCGTGCATAGCGCCGACGGCGCGGAAGGCCTGTGGCTGCTCGAGCGGGGCGGCTGGGACGCGCTCATCCTCGACTTGATGCTGCCCGGCGTGGATGGCCTCGAAATCTGTCGCCGCGCCCGTGCAATGACGCGCTATACGCCGATCATCATCATGAGTGCGCGCTCAAGCGAAGTGCATCGCATACTCGGCCTCGAACTCGGCGCGGACGATTATCTCGCCAAGCCTTTTTCCGTACTGGAACTGGTGGCGCGCGTAAAGGCACTGCTGCGTCGCGTCAATGCCGTGGCGAAAAATTCACGTATCGAAAGCGGGCGCGTGGAAGTCGCGGGTATTTCCATCGATCCGCTTTCTCGCGAAGCGTGGGTCGATGGCGCGGCTATCGAATTGACACCGCGCGAATTCGATTTGCTTTATTTCTTTGCGCAGCATCCAGACAAGGTATTTTCGCGTATGGATTTGCTTAATTCGGTGTGGGGTTATCGGCATAAAGGATATGAGCATACGGTGAATACGCATATCAACCGCTTGCGCGCAAAAGTGGAAAAAGACGCGGCCGAGCCAAGGCGTATTCTGACCGTTTGGGGACACGGCTATAAACTCGCCGCGCCCGAGAGCGACGCATCGTGAAATTGACGCTTTCGCAACGGCTCTTCGCCGTATTCTGCGTGTTGCTGCTTGCTTGTTGCGGCGCGTCCGCGTGGCTGCAGATTCGGGCCAACGACTTGCGCGAAAAGGAAGTGATTCAAAGCCTGTCGCGCGGCCTCGCAGGCCATATCGCTCGCGATGGTGCGCTGGCCGACGCCAACGATATCCACGCGCCCGCCGTACGCCGTCTCTTTAGCCAGTTGATGGTGGTCAATCCGAGCGTGGAGGTATATCTGCTCGACAACGCAGGGCGTATTCGCGCAGACGATGCGCCACCTGGCCACCTGATGCGCGCGCGCGTCGATCTCGCGCCGGTGCAGCAATTTTTAAGCGGCGCGGCTTTGCCGATACTCGGCGACGATCCGCGCAGCATCGACAAGCGCAAGGTGTTCAGTGCCGCGCGACTGGCCGCGCCCGGCAAGCCGCCATTCAGTTACGTGTATGTGGTGCTTCTCGGCGAGGAGCACGATCAGCTCGCGGCGCAGGCATCGGCGAGCGCCGTGTTGCACACGACGCTCGCTTTGATCGGGCTCGTCACGCTGTTGGGACTCGTTGCCGGTGTGGTGGCGTTCGGCCTCGTCACGCGACCGCTCAAGCGCTTGACCGATGCCATGCGACGCTTCGACGCCAGTGGCGCACCCGCTGCACCGCTGCCGGACGTGCGCGCGTCAAGCGAAAACGAGCGCGATGAAATCGTCGTGCTGGAAAACGCCTTTGCGCAGATGGCCGCGCGCATCGGCAAGCAATGGCGCGAGTTGGGACGGCAAGACCGCGAGCGGCGTGAGCTCGTCGCCAATATCTCGCACGATCTGCGCACGCCACTTTCGTCGCTGCACGGATATCTGGAAACGCTGTCGCTCAAGGCCGATTCGCTTCCCGATGCTGACCGCCGTCGTTATCTGTCGATCGCGCTGGCGCAAAGCGCGAAGGTCGGCCATCTCGCTCAATCGCTTTTCGAACTGGCGCGGCTGGAACACGGCATGGTTCAACCCGAAGCGGAGCCGTTCTCGCTGACCGATCTCGTACAGGACGTGTTCGAAAAATTCGGGCTTGCGGCGCAGTCTCGCGGCGTGCACCTGACGGCGGAAATCGCGCCGCGTTTGCCCAGCGTCCGCGCGGATCTCGGCATGATCGAACGGGTGCTGACCAATCTGCTCGACAACGCGATTCGTCACACGCCTGCGGGCGGCACCGTGCAAGTATCGCTCGTCAACGCGACGGACAAGATCGAGATCACCGTAAGCGATAGCGGGTCGGGCATTGCACCAGAGTTGCGCGATGCACTCTTTCAGCGGCCCTTCATATCCGGCGATACGCATCGCGGAGCGAGCCGTGGCGGGCTCGGCTTGCTGATCGTGCAACGCATGCTGCAATTGCATGGCAGCCAGATTCGCCTGATCGACGATGGGCGCGCGGGCGCTGCGTTCCGCTTCGAACTACCCGTCACCGTCTCACCCGCAAGCGATACGCAAAGCCGTTTGGCGTGACGCATCAATCGGCATAGGGGCGGCCAGCAAGCTGGCCGGTCCCCTGCCACACCACCCTGCCACACCACCCGGCGTGCGGGTCCGCACCGGGCGGTTCGGGAAGTTGAGGTTATGTGAGGCGAGGCATGCCAA
>NZ_LFJJ01000250.1 GCF_001189365.1 Candidatus Burkholderia verschuerenii
TTCAGCTCAACGTCATGCCTCAACCTCTACTCGTGCGCTGCAGACCTGGCTGAGATGTGCGTTTACGTCTGCACCAGACTGCGTCGTTGGGTCCATTCCGGCAAATTCAATTTTGCAGGCCCGACTAACGATGGTCGCGCTTGACGACGCAAATAGTCGATTCTCCAATTTCGTCAAGGATATCAACGCTCGCGCTGAATTGGCGAAAGGCGTCAGAGATGCGGTGAGTGATCGAGCGCTTGCTGTCCGAAACCTTGTTCTTGTGACCTCACCGGAAGACATTCGAGTCGAAGGCGAGAAAGTTCGAATCGCCGAGGCACAGGTAGAGGAACGGCTTCAAAAGTTCAATGCTCTCGTCGCCGCCGCGACAGACATGACGGAGAAGCCGAGAGTCCTCGCAGCCGAAATCGGGCGTGTGGAAACGCTCTATCGACCGGTGGCGTTGGACATCTATCAGCTTGCGGTGAACAAACAGCACGATGCGGCCGTTGCCGCTATTGATACTAAATGCCGCCCGTTGCTCAACGCGTTGATCAAGGCCGTGGGGGACTATAGCGACGCAACCAATGAGCGTGCGCAACAGCTAGTAGGGGAGGCTGAAGCGCAATACGTCCGTCAGCGCAATATGTTGCTCGCATTATGCGCAGGGGCTATCGCTTGGGCTCTCCTTGCAGGTTTAGTGATCACCCGTAGCTTAATGCGCGAATTAGGAGCCGAGCCGGCGGCACTAGCGGCCGCTGCAAAGAAAGTCGCCTCGGGAGACCTGAGCTCGGTTCACGGCGTAGATGATGCAAAGGCTGGAAGCGTGCTCGCATCGATGTCCGCAATGCAGTCTAGCTTGGTGGAGTTGATTGCGAAAGTGCGTTTGGCATCGGACGGTATTGCGACGGGATCTAGCGAGATCGCCGCCGGCAACGTTGATTTATCTTCTCGAACAGAAGAGCAGGCGGCCGCGCTTCAACAGACTACATCAAACATGGAACAACTGACTGAAACGGTCAAGCGGAACACAGAGAATGCTCAGCAGGCGAGCGCTTTATCGGTCAACGCAGCCGAGGTTGCGAAAACAGGAAACGATGTTGTACATCGCGTGGTTAGCTTGATTGGTGATATAAGCGGTAGCTCTGCCAAAGTGGCGGAAATTACGGGAATAATCGAAGGGATTGCATTTCAAACGAACATTCTTGCCCTCAATGCTGCCGTTGAAGCAGCGCGCGCAGGTGAACAAGGCAGGGGTTTTGCTGTCGTCGCAAGCGAAGTTCGCAACCTCGCGCAGCGGTCCTCCATTGCGGCAAAAGAAATCAAAGAGTTGATTGGCGAAGCAGTCCACATGATTCAAGAGGGCTCGGTTCTTGCCGACGACGCGGGGAAGACGATGGCGGATGTTACGCACGCTGTCGCCCGCGTGAAAGACATCATGGGTGAAATTGCGGCCGCTTCCAGTGAGCAGACACGCGGTATTGAAGAGGTGAATCAAGCTATTGGTCAAATGGACGAGGTGACGCAGCAAAACAGCGCTTTGGTTGAGGAGGCTGCTGCCGCATCAAAGTCGCTTGAAGATCAAGGTCGCGAATTAAATGATGCTGTGGCGCTCTTCAAAGTTGACGATGGGGCTTGGGCGAGACCTACTTCCGACAGCGCGGCTCAATTGCGACGTACGGAGTCAACGTCACGTCGAAATTCTCCGCCCAAAGCGCAGCTTGCGGGACTAAAGAACGACGGCGATTGGGCACAGTTCTAAGCACTACACGGAAAATGCACGACTAGCACGGGCTTTGTCGTGCAATCTTACTCAATCGTTTTGAGCCTGCTATGAAGGACAATGTGCTGGTTGCTCGCCAACCGATTATTGACAGACGTGGCTCAGTTGTCGCGTACGAGCTTCTGTTTCGAAACGGGCAATCGAACACCGCGATTATTCATGATGGAGTCGCTTGCAGTGCAGCCGTTGTGGAGCGCGCGTTGGGAGCTTTCGGCTTAGAAAACACATTGGGCGAAGTTGACGGTTTTATCAACTGTCCAGCGGAATTTTTGCTCTCTGGCTCAGTTGACCTTTTGCCGCCTCGGCGGTTCGTTCTTGAGATCCTAGAAGATGCATGCGGCTGCGACGCTCATTGGAATTGACTTGTTTCAAGGATATTACTTTGCTAAACCGCAAATCCTTGCTGCAAAGCGGACCTCGGCGTCTTACGCCGGGGTCTGCGAAGTCTTAAGACTACTCATGGACGACGCAAGCGATGAGAATTTAGAAAGGGCGCTAAAAGATATCCCGACGCTGGTCGTACAGATGTTGCGACTCGCCAACAGTGGTGGCAATTGCCGGACTCGCTCAGCGGCGATTACTTCGGTCAAACAGGCCATGTCGGTGGTTGGTCACAAGCAATTGGTCCGCTGGTGTTGCTTGCTGTTGTACGGCGATGGACTAAATAACGCAGCAGGTATCGACCCCTTGCTTAGCTTGGTCGAGCGGCGATCAACCTTCATGGAGTGTGCTGCAAACGAATACCGCGCAAGAGATCCGGAGTTCTCACAAAGCGCGTGGCTTGCCGGACTTCTATCATTAGCGCATATACCGAATGGTGTAGGGCCAGAGGAATTCATCGGTGAGTTGCCAATAAGCCCGCTAATTCAAGAGGCAATCATCGCGCGCGGCGGAGAGTTGGGACGTTTGCTTTCACTTGCGGAGGAAGTTGAAGCAGGGCGGTTCGATGCAGCTGCCGCCATCGGTTCGGATATGGGACTTGAACTGGTGGCTTGATGGACGGCGCCAAAGAATGGCAGGAGCCGGTTGTTAAACGTCCATCATTTTCAACTATTAGGCTCGTCATCAATGAATACCAGGTCTGGGGGGAAGCCAATCTCTTCGGCAGAGCGCTTAACCTCTCTAGGTGTCATGCCGGTGAGGTCTCCAATCTCTTCGCTGCCGACAAGCAGCCTTCCAGACCATCCGCGCAGCGCGGGTTGGATGTACAACACTATTTTATTTTCGGCGTCGGAGTTCATCATTCTCTCAATTTACTGTTCGAACAGTATCTCTCTCTTGTCCTGCCATTCAAAGCTATAGTTTTCCTGTCTACGACGGGCAAGCAGCATTATTTGACTTTGGGCACACCTCGCAGAGCGTCTGGACAGCATTAACGAACTTTACGGTGAGTGGTTCGTGGAAGCTCACCATAGGCGGCAAAATAGGCTTGAGAAAAACGGTAAAAATTAAAGAATCCCCACCGTGATGCAATCTGCTCGCATGTTGCGATTATCTGATCGTTTAGAAGATCTTCGCGCGTGCGTTGTAGTCTGATATTTTTAAGGTATTGCATGGGAGTCACTCCGCGATATCGTAGAAATCCATTTTGAAGAGCACGCACGCTAAGCGCTGCGGAGGCGGCAATCTGCGGCAAACGGATCGGTTCGTGCGCGTGCGCGTGGATGAAGTCAATCGCACGTTTGATCCGACCAGGGGTCACATTCGTCGGAACTGACCTAAGTAGGTCGGTATAGCTATGAGGGATATTTTGTAAAAGGATCGTGGTGAATGCCTGGCGGAGGTAGGTAAGAGCGATCGTGTTTTCCCGGCCATCATGGCTAGGCCCGATCACTTTCATAGCCTCTGCAATATGGGAAAGGCATTGACTAATATTATTAGATATTGTCAACTCGGGATTGAAGTGAAGGCGCTTGTGGCAGGGCGCCCCGGTCAATGCGGCAAGGTCGGCGTGTATTAACTGTGACGACACCACGAGTGTATCAATGCGCGTCGACGGCGCGTACTGAGCGCCGTCAATCAACCGATTGTCGGTAACGAAAGCCGACTTGCGCGAACGCCATTGCCCTTCAATGGACCAGGTGGCCGCGCCGGACGTGGGAAGGCAAATGAGAAACGCGTTTACGTCGTTGAAGTTCTTCCAAGACCAGGGCGTGTCTATTTGAGACATTCGCAATAGCATCCCCGGCGTCGTCACTGATCGTTTCTTGTATTTAAACTCTCCGATAACGCTTGGGGTTACGCAAATATTTCCTTGCCGTACTCGGTAGTGCTCCTCAACCTGTTGCGGGTCGGTAAATTCGTAAAGTGGTTCAATCATAGCCGCGTCCGCGACGCTTGGTTTTTAGTTAAACCTCATTAAACAGCACCATGGCGCCGTCCGTGTCAATCTATTGACGTCAAAAATATAAAATGCGCTTTCTGCCGTAAGAGTGCGCTTTGCGTACATTCCAGAAGACTTGCTTGACCTGCCCTCGCGCGGTTCTGCCAAGTTTCTTGCACAGCGTACGATCTCTAAGAAATTTCCTTAGATGCCTTCCATCTCGTGCCTCGTGAGTCGGGAAGCGCGGCAGGGAGGTAGGCTCATGTCGAACCGTCGTAGTGTCGTAGTAGCCGAAGGCAAACGGCGCCTTATCCGATGCATCGCGCTGCAATACCGCCTGCGGCTGCGCGATCAGCAGCGCCGCTTCCTTGTCCTGCTTCATCAATGCATAGCAAGCTACACAGCAGCGACATCGGTCCTCCATTCCTTCGGATACGCCGCTTCGAGACGCTTCTGCACGGCCGCTAGATCGTTAGTCGTCAGATTGCCCTGACGCGTCAGCAGGTACACTGCATAGGCGCGTTGACGTAGCAAATCGAGCGTATCCAGCCGATCGTTCGATGCGAGTTGACGCAGATATCGATTGCCCGCATCGATCAGATCATCCGGTGGCGCGAAGCCGCGTTCCTTCGCATCGAGCAGAACATGCATGGTGTAGGCGGACACGAAAGGCTCGGCGTCGACCGTCGCGGTCCACACGCCGAAGCCGCCCTGCGCGTTCTGGCGCGTCCGCAGGCGGTCGAAAAACTTCCCGAGCAGATCGTCCGAAGGTGTTGGCATGCCCATCGTCTTCGCGGCAATGAGGCGTGGCGTCATCGCGCTGACCATCTGCTCGGTGCAGTAATGATCGAAGCTCTCCAGATACGAAGTAAGACCCGCCGACAGCACGAGCGGCGTGGTCGATATCGTCGCGACGCGTTTCGCGTAGGCGTCGTACATGTCACGCAGGCCCGGGACATTGCGCTTGCCGCCCGAATCGATTCTAGCGAACTCGATTTGCGTGCGCATCGGCGTGGCAGGCCGCACCGACACCTCGACGCGCTGCTGCGCCGTCTTGCCTCCGTAGCGTGCCTCGAACGTCAGCGTGCCCGCGCCCGGCGCGCTCAAAGCCTTGATACGGAACATCACGACGCCTTCGTGCATCGGCGCGAGCATCACGTTTTGCGTGGCCTGTCCGAGCGCTTGTAACTGCGGCCCGCCCGCGAGCGTCACGGCGATCGGCACGGGCTTGTCCGGTGCGCCGCTCAGGTTGTTCGCCACGGCGACGCTCACATCCGCTTCGTCGCCTGGCGCGAGCGTCGTGGGCGCGTTCGGCGACAGCACGAAATCGCCACGCACGGTCATCGCGCCTTCATAGGTCCCGATCAAATCGGGCGATACGGACACCGCCATCACGCGCAATTTGCCGTTGAACGAATCCGGTACCGTGTAGAGCCGCTTTCGCAGCCTCAATCGATGGGCGACGGCCTTGCGGCAGTACGACGCCGAACTCGTACAGCAATCCACGAAGCTGATTAATCTGCATGACGCGAATCCTGACTAATTGCTGGCGGATTCGGTGCATCGCAAGCATCACCTGCTGATCCTCGGTCTTGACCGCCACGAATCGCATGCCAGGGCGTTGAGCAGCTTCCCAGATCGCCGCCGCGTCAGCCGCATCATTCATTCTTGTTCGACTTCACAAATGGCCGCACGAACTGGGCCGCTATAAGCCGCACGTCGTGGCCGAGCCGTGCCAGAGTTCGGGCCCAATGATGAGCGCTACCGCAGGCTTCCATGACAACCCGGCATGACGGCCGGTTCGCAAAGAACGGCACGAGTTGTGCACGTTTGAGCGCCTTGCTGTGAATCGCGCCAGTCTCGCGATCGACGTAGTGAATCTGGAAGACGCGCTTGGCCAGATCGATGGCAATGGTCGAAGGTTCCATTTGGCTCTTCTTTGCGGCGGACATGCCGAATCAGCAATGTCGCACGCTCCAGTCTACCGAGCTGCGGCAACGGATGACCGTTAGGCGGGAGGCGACCATTCCATCTACTTTGCGGCAACATTTGCTGTCACAGCAAAGTAGTAGTGTCGTACTTGAGCAAAGTACAAAGGTCGTACCTCGGGGTTTTGAGCGCAAGCTGGACTGGTATTCGCATGTTGCGGAGCCCGTCATGCCCGAGATCGAGACGATCACCATAAGAATGCATTAAGTCGATCGGTGAAAGGTCATCGAAGCGGTCGTTGACGGGCGCTCGGTTGCTATCAGGCGGCCGAGCGGCTGGACTTGTGTGTGCGCCAGATCGCGATACAGCCGCCGTGCAATTCCTTAAAGTCCGAATTCCCGATTCACAAATTTTTTCGTTCGTATGTCTATGTGAATATGTTTAGTTTTCTTGCAAGCGGACTGTTCGCGACTGTTCAGAAGGCTGCCGATCATTGCCGCAGCGGTCATGCGATCTTCCGATGACCGGCGCGCTTTGCCGGGAACACTTGCAGCTGCGTGCTGGAGCCGCCAGGGAATCATCAGATTATTTTGATCGGAAGGTAGTCTCTGCTCTGGGGCCTCTCCCTTTGCGCCGAGGACAATGCTGTCGTCGAAGACTGTCACTTCAACCCTAGGCTCTGTTCACATTTGAAGAAATGTGTTTACATCTCATCTTTTGCGTAAGCGATCAAGATGAGTCGAATGTTGCTGACCGATGAGATATGGGGACGACTGGAGTCCATTGTTCCGGGTAAG
>NZ_LFJJ01000251.1 GCF_001189365.1 Candidatus Burkholderia verschuerenii
GCGAAGTTCCAAACTCCCAGGAAACCATTCAGATCAATATTGCTTCTGGGAGTTCTGGGAAACACGATCTTCCGGCGGCCCCTTGCCACCCTTGACTTCGACTAATTCTGAAGGGCCGACTAATGAGAAATCGGAGAAATTGGCGTGCGTGCCCGGCGCAAAACCGAGCCCGACGCATTAAGCGAAACTATCGCTCAGTTCGATAGCGACAGATACGGCGAGCTGAACGCCTGCGGCGGAAACGCCGGCTGCGCGACGCCCAGCCGCTGGCCGATGGTGTATCGGACATAAACGGCGGTAAGCCATTCGCGATACTGATACGCGTTGCCGAACGACGCCGTCGCGCCGACCGCGAGCTGCGGCGCGAGCTGATATTCGCCGGTTCCGCTGAGCGAATACGACACGCCGGTCTTGCTCTGGCCCGGATACACCGCGCCCGTATCCGGATTGAGCGTCGAGCCGGAGGCCGTGTTCTGACGGGTGCTGTCGGTCGGGAAGTAGTTCGACGCGTCCTGCCGGTAATGCTGCACGCCGATCGAGCCCTTCACGTCATAGCTGAACGGACCCGAACGTCCCATGTATTCGACGGGGAAGTTCAGGATCACGTACTGCTGCGGACTGAAATAGCCGCCCTGACCGTACGTGAAGTACGACAGGTTCTTGTTGTAGTGCATCAGCGTGGTGTTCGCGCCGATGGTCAGCGTCTGATCGGCATCCTTGAAGACGCGCGTGTAGATGCCGCCGCCGCCCTTCACCGCGTTGTTCGTTTCGACGTGATGGCCGTCGAGGTACTGATACGCGAGGTTCGCATAGACGCCGCTGGTGCCGTCGTCCCAGCCGAGATCGGCGCGCGCACCCGTCGACGTCACGCCGCCCCATTCGAGGCCCTGGCCCGAATCGCGTGCGCCGGCGTAGGACAGCAGACTGTCGGTGATGGCGCGTCGCGCGATCGCGAGCGAGTACGACACCTTGTCGGTGATCGCGTTCTGATACTGCAAACCGCCGACGATGTTCGTTTCGCGGAAGCCGAGCGGCGTGGTGCCGACATCGCCCTGGAAGTTGCGGTTCTCGTATCCGAGCGACAGACCGACGCCCGTTCCCGTCTGCGAGCCAAAGTCGTTGCCGACCGTGTTCGCGTTCGTGCTCGTGCCCGCGCCGAAGCGCGCGAGGGTTTTCGGATCGCTGCTGGCGCTGCCGGCATCGAGCGTGACGGGCGTCGCACGGATGATGACGTGGCCGTTGCCCGCCTTGATGCGGCCTTCCATCGGCGCTTCGATATCGGTCAGATTCGACAGCCCGTCCTCGCCATTGCGATTGCGAAAGATCACGCCGCCGGACACCGTGCTCGCCTGCTCGCGATTGATCGCCGCCAGTTCCTCGGCGATGCCCGCCGTCTGCGAATTCGCCACCGGCGCGGGTGCGGGAACGCCCGTCGCGTTCATCGTCGCGGCGCGTTGCGCGGTCTGCGATTGCGCGGGGTAATAGGGCTGCGCATAGCCTGCGGGCGGTTGTGGCACGTAGGGTTGCTGCGCGTATTGCGGCGCGTACGGCTGAACGTATTGCGGTGGCGCGTAAGCCTGCTGCGGATACGGTTGCTGCTGCGGATACGGCTGTTGCGCATAAGGCGGCGGCGCAGCGCCGCTCTTACGCGATGCAGTCGCCCGCTTCGTCGAGCGAGCCGCGCTTGCGGCGGGCGGTTGCGCGTAGGCATTGGCCTGCGCATCGCGGGCGGCGGGGGACATCGGCCACGGCGCGCTGTTGTATGGATCCTGCGCGCAGTAGGGCATCGGCTGATAACCCTGCGCCTTCTGTTGCTGCGGCTGATACGCGGGCATCGGCTGATACGGCTGCGCGGGATACGCGCCCGCATCCTGTCCCGGATACGGCTGCAACGGCGCACCGGATTGCGCGATGCCGTCGGTATCGCGCCGTAGCCATTGTCGGCGTAGACGCGCGGCGCGCCGGATTGTCCGGAGCCGTAAGCATCGCCGCCATAACCTCCGCTCACGGCGGAGCGCGGCGCACCCGAAGGCGCGCCGGGCGAGAGATAAGGTTGCGCTGACGGCGCGGTAGCAGGCGCCACATAAGGCGCGGGCTGAGCGGGTGGAAGATAAGTCGGCACGGTCGGCGAGTAAGTCTGTGAAGTAACGGGCGCGGACCGATACGCCGGCAAGCCCGCAGGTCCGGACGGACCCGACGCGAGCGAGGACGAAGTCGTATCGACGGCCGTCTTGCCTTCGAATGGATTGGTGCCCGGCAGCGGCATCGAGCCGATGCGGTTCATCGCGGCTTGCCAGTCGCGCGGCACGCGGGCGCTTTGCGCGCCGGCACCGGCGGCGGGCGCGTTCGCCATGACCAGCGAGCGTTGCAGATATTGCGAGGCGAGATCGAGCTTGCCTTGCGCGCGATACATCCGGCCGATGGCGGCCAGCACGCCCGGATCGTTCGGCGCGGCTTCGTACGCCTGATTCGCCAGCGATTCGGCCAGCTTGAAATCGCGCACCCCGCTTGCCGCCGACATCGCGGCGGTCTGCAAGCCGATATCCTCCGGACGGCGCGCGAGCGCATTTTGATAGCACGTCAGCGCGCTGCGATCGTCGCCGGCCGACGTGTACATGCGCCCGAGCGCGGCTTGCAGGTCGGCGTTGTCGGGCATCGACGTGAGCCACGACGCGATCATGTCGTAGGCGGCTGCGAGATCGCCGCGACGGCGCACGGCATCGGCCTGAGAGACGACGATGCCCACGTTCAGATTGTTGAAATCGGTGCGCTGCTGCGTGGTGAGCGGCGTCGACGCGAGGCGGCGCATCACGGTGCCGAGTTCGGCGTCCTGATGCGTCGCCGACAGAATGCCCGCGTATTGCAGTTGCAGACCGACATCGCCCGGTGCGTTGGCCACCGCGCCGCGCACCAGCGCAAGCGCCCGGGATGCATCGCCCGCCTTCAGATATGCCGACGCCACCGCGCCGACGAGTTCGGCGTTGCCCGCCGCGACCGGCTCCGCGCGACGCAAAATCGCGTAAGCCTGCTGCGGCTGACCCGACGCCGCGACGCGCGTCGCGAGTTCGGCCTGCTGCTGCACCCACAGTCGATGCTGCAACGCCGTCATCGCCGTCGTGCGCTTGGCGGCGGGAATGCGGTCGAGTTGCGCGAGACCTGTCGACCAGTCCTGCGTTTCCGCCGACAGCAACGCGCTCGCGTACAGCGCGTCCGTCATGTCGGGATGCGCCGCGAGCAGGCCGTCCATCATGCTGCGCGCATTGCCGACCGCGCCTTGCCGCACGTAGATGCGGGCGAGATCGAGCCGCAGCCAGGCATCGTCGGGATCGTTGAGCAGCGCGTCTTCGAAAAGACTGCGCGCCGCGCCGAGGTCGCCGCGTGCTTCCGCCGCGCGCGCCTGCGCCGCCTGCGTTTCGCCGCGCAGCTTGTTGATGCCGCCCGCCTTGGCCTGCTGTTCCGTATTCAGCCGATTTGGCGAATTCGAGCGCTTC
>NZ_LFJJ01000252.1 GCF_001189365.1 Candidatus Burkholderia verschuerenii
CGCTTCTTTAAGCGTATCAAGCATTTTCGTCGCGTCGCCCTCGATATGACAAACTCGCCCACAGCTACCTCACCTTTGTCTCCATCGTGTCTACCTTCGGGCCGCTCTTAAATGTGAACAGGACCTAAGCCATTCGAGTTTGTAGTGGCAGTAGAAGGTGAAGTGGCAGTTCAGCAGGAAGAGCAGTAGCTTGCGAGAAATGCAGTAGGTAGCATCGTAGTAAGCAGCAAGGAAACGCCAGCCGCCGTTAGGTCGCTGGCGTTTTTTATGCGCGCTCGCCCAGATCGATCGATGTTTCTGCGCACGATAAAGAAATCGGGCACGCTAGCGCTTCCCGTCTCTCGGACTATCGTCGATGCGAAGCGTCTTGCACGCCTGTATGGTTTCCCTCGCGCTGGCCGGCGCGCCGATCGCGGCCGCCGCGAACCCCAACGCGCTATGGGAGATCGTCCACGATCATTGCGAACCCGCCGCCGAGGGCGCGCCCGTCGCGCAGAAATGCGCCGACGTGAATCTCGCGGGCGGCTATGCGGTGCTGAAGGATCTCGTCGGCATCGCGCAGTACTTGCTGATTCCGACGGCGCGCATCAGCGGTATCGAAAGTCCCGTGCTGCTCGATGCGGATACGCCGAACTACTTTCGCGCGGCGTGGCAGTCGCGTCGTTACGTCGATGGCAAACTGCATCGTACATTGCCGCGCGACGAGATTTCGCTTGCCATCAACTCGGCCGATGGGCGTACGCAAAACCAGTTGCATATCCATATCGATTGTCTCGCGCCTGATGTCGTGAGGACGTTGCGCGAGATCGGTCCGCGCATCGGCACGGAGTGGAAGCCGCTGCCGGTGCGCTTGCGCGGACATGTGTACAGTGCGATCCGTATCGACGATGCCGAACTCGAGCATACCGATCCGTTTAAAGTGCTCGCGCCTTACGCCGCGCAACGCGGGCAGCCAATGGGCGATCAGACACTGCTGCTCGCAGGCGCCGTGCTTGCGGACGGGACGCCGGCGTTTTATCTGCTCAACGACCATGTGCAGACGGGGGATTGGGCGTCGTCGGAAGAGCTTCAGGATCATACGTGCGCGCTGGCCGATCGGTCTATGGATAAGCCGTGAGAGGCGATTAGTTCGGAGTTCACTCCGCCTCCCGCACCCCCGCCCGATGCGGAAACACCCGAGGCGTCACCGCTTCGATATGCGCTTCGGGCATCACGCGCTTGAGCGTGCGCATCGTAAAGGCGAGGTCTTCGGTCGCGACATCGAATTCGAGTCGCAACGAACAGTCTTTGCGTTGCGCCTGACTAACATAGACGCCGAGCGGAGAATGAAACAACTCGCGAATACGTTCGCGCAAGCTATCGCTATCGGCAAAATTGGCGCGCGCCAGCATGCGGACGCGCTGACATGCACAGTAAAAGCCCTCGTGGTGGGCTTTGTTACGGCCGGCAACCTAGGCAAGTGACATGTCCATGATCGCGCTCCATCTTGTTATCGTTATTGGAGTATACGCCGGGCCATGTCAAGGTCGTGCCAAGACACAATGCCTGCGCGTAAAAAACGTGTTAACGCGCTGTCATGCCGGTTCTCGTCGATATCAGTCGAAGCCTTGAAACACCGCGTCGTCGGGGCCGATGGACGACGGCGATTTCCATGTCGCGTCGCGCATCGAATGTCCGACGAGATGCTCCACGCCGAGCAGCGTCGCGAAGATCGCCATGCGCACCGCGATGCCGTTATCCGTCTGCCGGAAAATGGCCAGTCGCGAATCGTGATTCAGATCGGTGGCGAGATCGTTCGCGCCGGGGCGGCTATCGCGCGGCAACGGATGCATGATGAGCGTGTCGCGTCCGCATACCTCGTCGACGAGCGCCTGATTGATCTGAAAGTCCGGCGTATAGCCTTCGATCGATTCGTCGGCGAAGCGCTCTTTCTGAATGCGCGTGGCATAGACGACATCCGCGCCCGCCAGCCCCGCGTGCAGGTCGCCGGTCTGTTCGATCACATGATCGCCCTGCGCCAGCCGCTCGACGATATGCGAGGGCATTTCCAGAGAACGCGGTGAAACGAGCGTGAATTTCAGGCCCTTGTACAGCGACAGCAGCTTCGCCAGCGAATGCACGGTGCGCCCGTATTTGAGGTCGCCGACCATCGCAATATGCGCGCCGTCGACGATCTTGCCGAGCCGCGAAAACTCGCGCTGAATCGTATAGAGATCGAGCAGCGCCTGGCTCGGATGCTCGCCGGGACCGTCGCCCGCATTGATCACGGGAATGTTGGTCGCGCGCGCGAATTCGGCCACTGAGCCTTGCTCGGGATGCCGCACCACGATGGCATCGGCGTAGCCGCTGATCACGCGGCTCGTGTCGTAGATCGATTCGCCCTTCGCCATCGACGAGAAGGTGAAGCCGGTCGTGTCGCACACCGAGCCGCCCAGCCGGCAGAACGCCGAGCCGAAGCTCACGCGGGTGCGCGTGCTGGCTTCGAAAAAGAGATTGGCGAGCACCGCGCCTTCCAGCACGTGCGTGATCTTCTTGCGTCGCGCGATCGGCTGCATCAGGTCGGCGGTGCGGAACAGCGCTTCGGCGGATTCGCGCGAAAACTGGTCGATGGACAGCAGTTGCGGCCGGCCTTC
The DNA here is from genome assembly GCF_001189365.1 of Candidatus Burkholderia verschuerenii. GTDB lineage: Bacteria > Pseudomonadota > Gammaproteobacteria > Burkholderiales > Burkholderiaceae > Caballeronia > Caballeronia verschuerenii. The sequence continues at coordinate 2,634 of NZ_LFJJ01000252.1, forward strand.
GAACAGAATCGATGTATCTACGCTCTGCGTAGCGGAATCGGCGTCAGGCATGCCGGTGAGGATTTCGCCGATATAACGCGCGGCGATTTCCGGCATCGCGCGCGATTCCGGCGACTCGTCGGGCAGAAGCCAGGTATCCAACGCGCGCCGCGATACGCCGATGCGGGCCGCGAACGCGTCGCGGGTCATATTGAGACGCCGCATCGCATCGCGAAGGACGGTTTGCTGCTGATTGACCATGTCACGCTCCTCTATACGCGGAGCGTATATTAAGTCACTCGCCGATCAGATGCAAGACAAGTTCGCGCTGATGCTGCGCCGTGCGATGTTCGAAGACGTAAATGCCTTGCCAGGTGCCGAGCACCATGCGCCCGGCTTCGACAGGAATCGAAAGCTGCACCGTGGTCAGCGCGGTGCGCAAATGCGCGGGCATGTCGTCGGGGCCTTCGGCGTCGTGCACGTAAGCGTCCGGCGATTCCGGCGCGACGCGCTCGAAATAGCGTTCGAGGTCGGTCCGCACGTCTGGGTCGGCGTTTTCCTGAATCAGCAGCGACGCGGACGTGTGGCGGCAGAACACCGTCAGCAAGCCGGTGCGGATATCCTGATGATCGATCCAGCGGTCGATGTCGCGAGTGACTTCGTGCAGGCCACGCGAGCCCGTCGCGACCGTCAGATGTTGCAGTGCCTGTTTCATGTCGGTTCCGGTGCGAAGCGTGCGCGCGGGACGCCGCGCGCCTGACGGACAGTTTACCGGCTTGGCGGTGTCAATCGCGGGTCGTGTTTGTCGAATCGGCTGACGAGGAGGGCGCGATGCCATCGCCGAAAACCATACGACGTCTGTTGGCGCTAGTGTTCCGTCCCAGAAATAACTTTACATAACCGAGCCACTTTCTGAAGGATGGAATCGGCGGTTGCGGTCCAGACAAATGGACGGTTGTGCTGGTTGTAGCGTGCGACATAGCGCTCGATGCT
>NZ_LFJJ01000253.1 GCF_001189365.1 Candidatus Burkholderia verschuerenii
CGTCGGCTGCGCGCTCCTGCAACTGCCGCTTCCATTCCGTGATCTGGTTCGGATGCACATCGAACTGCTGCGCCAGTTCGGCCAGCGTGCGATCGCCCTTGACTGCGGCCAGCGCCACCTTTGCTTTGAACGCCGCTGAGTGCATGCGTCGGGTTCTCGAGCTAAAGTCGGAAGTGGTGTACGGGGGGAGTTGAGGCGAGAAATTGAAGGCGGTGGTGGTTTCAGCTGAGAATCTGATTGTCGAAGTCGGAAACCAGCGAACAACAAAACCATCCACCATGAGCAAGGATACGAAAAAAGCGGTCATTGGTCTATCGGGAGCCGGCCTCGGGCTGGACGACCTGATCCGCCAAGGGGCGCAGCAAGTAATTCAGCAAGCGATTGAAGCGGAGCTGGCAGAGCTGCTTGAACGCTTCACGAAGGTGAAGACACTGCACGGGCAACGCGCGGTGGTGCGCAACGGCTACTTGCCTGGACGCGAGGTATTGACGGCGGCCGGGCCGGTCCCCGTGAGGGTGCCGAAGGTACGCGATCGATCAGGATCAGGCGTGAAGTTCAATTCATCGATCATCCCGCCGTACGTCAGGAAATCTCCCCGTGTTAGCGCGGCGCTGCCGTGGCTGTATCTGAAGGGCATCTCGACGGGCGATATGGGTGAAGCGCTGCGTGTGCTGCTCGGCGAAGACGCGAAGGGCTTGTCGGCGAATGTCGTGAGTCGGTTGAAGGCGCAGTGGGCCGAAGAGCATGGCGCGTGGAGCAGGCGTGACCTGTCGAAGTCGTACTACGTCTATTGGTGGGTCGACGGCATACACACCGGGCTGCGCAGCGAGAACTCCGATGGTCAATGCCTGCTGATGATCATCGGCGTGAAGCCGGATGGGAGCAAAGAGCGCGTGGCAATCGGTGACGGGTATCGGGAAACAAAGGCATCGTGGCTTGAGCTGCTGCTTGATCTGAAAGCGCGGGGCTTGCAAGCGGGCCCACGGCTGGCCGTCGGCGATGGTGCAATGGGCTTCTGGGCGGCTCTGCAAGAGGTGTTTCCAGCGCGCGCGGCCAGCGCTGCTGGTTTCACAAGATGGGCAATGTGCTCAATGCGCTACCCAAGTCGCAACAAGCACGCGCAAAGGCGGACATGCAGGCGATCTGGATGGCTGCCACACGAGCCGACGCGTACGCCGCTTTCGACCGTTTCGTGTCGATCCATTCGGCGAAATATCCAAAGGCAACCGAGACGCTGAAAAAGGATCGCGAGAGCCTGTTGGCGTTCTACGACTTCCCCGCTGAGCACTGGCAGCATTTGCGGACGACCAACGCGATCGAGTCGACGTTCGCGACGGTACGTCATCGAACGACGCGTACGCGTAACTGCGTGTCGCGGCCTACCTTCCTCGGCCTGGCATTCAAGCTGATCGAGGAGGCGGAGAAAACCTGGCGCCGCATCAACGGACCGGAAAAGATCACGCTGTTGCTCGAAGGCGTCCCCTTCAAGGACGGCGAACCGGTGCAAGACGATCGACCGGTTCAGCAGAAACTCGCCGCTTGAAAGCGACCGTCACGATGCTGCTCATACACCACTCTTGACGTTATCTCGACGGGTTCTCTTCGTCATTTCCTTGGTTCCTTTGCCTGCATTATCGCTGGCTCAGGCCCCGACTGCTCCACTGATCCGACTGTCCGAATTCCCGCGCCCACCTCTCTGTTCCGTTGCTCCCCGAACCCCAACTTGAGGCCAACTATCATCGCGGCACGTTGCGCTTCTTCGGAGAATACGTGGCGCTCAACAGTGTGAACGCTTTTGCAAAGTGGTTGGCACCGATGCGCGTATGTGAATGGGTCGTGTACGCCAAGCGCCCATTTGCGGGACCCGAAGCGGTGTTGGCCTATCTGTCGCGCTACACGCACCGGGTCGCGATATCCAACCAGCGGTTGATCGCTCTCGACGAACATCGCGTCACCTTTCGTTGGAAGGACTACCGTGTGAAGGGCCGAACGCGTAACAAGACCATGACGCTCGGAGCCGAGGAGTTCGCGCGCCGGTTCTTGCTGCATGTGCTGCCCGATGGCTTCCACCGCATCCGCCATTACGGCCTGCTGGCAAATCCCGTGCGGCGTGAGAATCTGGCGAAGATCCGCGAGTTGCTCAGTAGCGTGTCAACCGGCAGCAAGGCTGGTTCCGTCATCGTCGCCACTGCGCCCGTATCACCAACCTTCGTTTGCCGACACTGCGGTTCGCCGATGATCGTCATCGAGGTGCTTGAACGCAGCAGACCCATCCGGGCGCCACCCTCCAAGTGAGTCAGCACATGAATGTCAACGCGTCGGCGTACGTACTTGAACCGTCGGCTTCTCGGCAGCGAGAGCCGATAGCAGACGCCTGCGCTTGTCGCGTTGAAAGGCCACTTTGGATTTGGCCGGGCCGACGAGATCGTGACGCGCCACCGTCTTGTTGCCACGATTGCAATGACTTAACTTCGAGACCATCCGCGTTACCGCTCACCACGCTCCTGATGTGATCGACCATTCGCCATAACGGCGAACTGTTCAGACGATGCGAGAGCCCTCCGCGGTTTCCTCCCTTGCGGCTTGTAGGACGCCTGCCAGCTCGCGTAAGCGCATTTGATGCGCCCGAAGGTTAGGACAGGCGTCCTACAACCCTAAACAGTGGCTGTCTGTGGTGTCACGGCTGTTACGGGCGCAAAGCGGATCGCAGCACCGACGGTACGCTCAATCCGGTGCCTGTTGCGCGTTCACGTTGACCAAGCCCTGAAATCATCTATCTTACGACTCAGGCCTTGACGACTCTCAGGCTACATGGATCTAATGAAGTGCTCGACCGACCGCACACCTGTCCAAATGGACAGGTGAAAAACATCCAAGTATCCGTAGGATAGGTGTTGACGAGCAAACTGCCGCGAAGTCACGGTCGCCGCTTCGCTTTTGTCGAGAACGACGTCTTCCGTTTTGATTCAGGAGCTATTAATCGCCTCTTCTGCGGCAAAGGCTTCCGATGCGATCAGTTCGTCATCCAAACGGGCGATGCGCTGATGCCGCGCTTCATCGGTTGTAACCACATGATTGATTAATATTTTTATCTAAAGTAGGAAATTATGAATTCAGAACCGGTTAAGATAGCCTTAAAAGGCAGCGATGGACTATTTGTCACGGTCGTGGATGGAACGGATTTATTAACCTCAACGAGCACTGTTTGCGGGAATAACGAAGTGTTTGAAATGATATACCAGCAGGTTATGGTATTCGCACTGTTGGCGGCGAATGGGAAATATGTATCGATTTTAAATGACACTAACTTCCTAGCGGCCATCAGTGGTGCCGTGGGTAGTACCGAAACGTTTGAGATGTTCAATTGGCACGAAGATGACAGGATAGTCCTGTTCGCATCCAACCAGTCCTATATTCAGCTTGCGAAGCCTAGCTCCACGTTGCAAGCC
>NZ_LFJJ01000025.1 GCF_001189365.1 Candidatus Burkholderia verschuerenii
ATCGGCGAAGTTCCAAACTCCCAGGAAACCATTCAGATCAATATTGCTTCTGGGAGTTCTGGGAAACACGATCTTCCGGCGGCCCCTTGCCACCCTTGACTTCGACTAATTCTGAAGGGCCGACTACATACGGAAATATTGAACGAGCCCCTCGCGGGGCTCGTTTGCTTTACGGTTCGACGACGTTGAACATCGGCTCGAAATCGTCGAGCATGTTCAACAGGCGCAGGACGCTCGGCGAATCTCCCGTGGTCTGGATGTACCCTTCACCAACGAGATCATCGAACGTCAAGTCCAGCGGGTCGCGACCCATCTGCAATCTGGCCAAACCCTCGCGACTGAGCGATACCGTGGCCGTCACTCTTCCTTCTGCCGCGCCGGGAAGATAGGTCAGCGCCGAGTTTTCCAGCCGCATCGCGATGCGCTCGCCCGTATCGGAATTCGACCATTCGATCAACATCCGCTCGCTTTCCGCCTTTTCTGCATTAAGGTGAACCGAGAAGTAATCGAGCAACTGCTCGAGCGGCAGCACGGAAACGAGATCACGGCTCACATAACGCCGACGTATCTTCGGCGCGCCTTTGCGCAACTCCTGCGCGCCGAGCAAATAGGCATTGCGCCAGGTCGACGATTCCGACGCGAACCCGAGCTGCTCCAGCGCGTTGGCACAAAGCGCGCGCGCCCTGATTGGTCGGATCAGCGAATACCAGATGATTGGTTACCTCGGCGACCCATCGATATTCGCCGCGCTCGTAATCGGCGCGTGCGCGTTCGAGCAGTGCATTCGCGCCACCCATGTATTCCACATAGCGCGGTCCGGCGGCTTCCGGTGGCAAGGTGTGCAAATGCGCGGGATTGCCGTCGTACCAGCCAAGGTAGCGCTGCACGATCGCTTTCACGTTATGCGATATCGATCCGTAGAAGCCGCGATTGGCCCATGTCTTGGCGAGCGAGTCCGGCAACTTCAGCACTTCAGCCACTTCGATTCCGGTCAGGCCGTGGTTCATCAGCCGCACGGTCTGATCGTGGAGATACTTGTACAAATCACGCTGTTGCCTCAGGTAGGTCCTGATGCGCTCGTTGCCCCAGGTCGGCCAATTGTGCTGCGCGAACACCACATCGGCAGTCGGCGCGTAGCGATCGAGCGCTTCGTCGAGATAGCGCGACCACAAACGCGCATCGCGCACTTGCGCGCCGCGCAGTGGACATAGGTTGTGCATGGTCTGGACGCCGATCTCCGCCGTGTTGAGCGCGCGCAGTTCGGGGAAGTGCATGAACATCTCGGAAGGCGCTTCGTTTTCGAGCGCGAGATGGAAGATGATCTTCACCCCGTCGATCACGTGCGTTTCCACTTCTCCCTCAATGGTCATCGTCGGCGGAATCAGCGTGCCCGTGCCCATCGGCGCAGCCTTGCCGATGCCGCAATCCACCTGACCGCATACATGTTTGGGCAAGCTGATGCCAGCCTGGAACATGCCACGACGCAGCATCGCATTCCCGGCGATCACGTTTTCCGACACCGTATGCCACATGAACCCGCGCGGCGCGATGATCGGCACGTTGCGGGCGCGGGCGTCGTTCTCATCGAGTGCACCGCGCGCGCTGCCGTAATGATCGGCATGGCTGTGAGTGTAGATCATCGCGCTGACGGGACGATTGCCACGATGCTGGCGATAAAGCGCAAGCGCCGCTTCCGCGGTTTCCGCCACCGTCAACGGATCGATCACGATCACACCGGTATCGCCTTCGATAAAGCTCACATTGGCGATATCGAAGCCGCGCACCTGATAAATGCGCTCCGTGACCTTGAACAGTCCGTGCTGCATGTTCAGGCGCGCTTGTCGCCATAGATTCGGATGAACGCTCGGCGCGGGCGTTTCGTCGTCGAGAAAGCCGTAGTGGCTCAGGTTCCAGACATCGTGCCCGCTGCGCGAGACGATTCGGGCGTCGGGAATGGTGCCGATGAAGCCTCGCCGTGCATTGTCAAACTCGATGTCATCCAGTTCCGGCTGGACGGTGTCACGCGTGTTCATGATGAGTTCTCGGAAAAGGGTCGTCGCAGGGAGTTCGTCGATTCCATTTCGACGTCCTCACACATTAGGCGCGCGCACCGCCCGACAGCCCACCGTCAATGGGGGGCGCGTGCGGCTTTGTCCGAAAGGGTTTTCCCATCCCCACACTTCCGGTAGGTCCCGGAGGCCCAAATCTCTGCACACTCGATGCATCGCCCGTCCTCGATAAAAAATCCGCACCGCGGTCGGGCAAATTTCGCCGCACTCGAAAAGTGCGGATGCTCAGTGGAGGAGACACCATGCGTTTAGTCAGGCGAAGTATTTTCGCGGCGGCCATGTTATGTGCGGCGCAAGCGGCATCGGCACAATCGAGCGTCACGCTATACGGCGTGCTCGATGTGTTCGGCTTCTGGAACAACAACGGCGGCACGAGCAACATTTCGATGCGCAGCGGCGGATACGTCGGCTCGTTGTTCGGTCTTAAAGGCAGCGAGGACTTGGGCGGCGGCCTCAAGACGGATTTCACGGTCGAGAACGGCTTCAACATCAACAACGGCACGTTCCTCGCGGATTCGTCCACGATGTTCTATCGGCAGTCGTGGGTCGGTCTGTCGCACGATAAGTACGGGCAGTTGCGTTTCGGACGTCAATACACGCCGAGCTTTTTCAGCATCTACTATGCCGATCCGTTCCGGCTCGACGAGGCGCTCGGGCTCGGCGCGTCGGCCGTGCTCGCGCGCGATTCCAACACGAACGCGGTGCAATATCTCAACGGCCGCCAGAGCAATGCGATCCAGTACTATTCGCCGACTATCGGCGGCTTCAAGTTGTCCGCGTTGTACGGGTTTTCGGCGACGGTGACGCAGCCCGTGCCGACCACCAACGGCAATGTCATGGATCTGGCACTGTCGTACAACGGGTTTGGTTTCTACGGCGCGCTCGCGTATCAGAATCAGCGTCCGGGGCAGCAGACGGTGCCGACTCTTGCCGTGCCGCTCAACCTGCTGGCGAGCGAGCGCTTTACGGGCACACTCGCGTATCGCATCGGCATCGTCAATTTGCAGGGATTTTGTCAGCCAGGCGACGCACGCCGTCTTGCGATACGAACGTGACGCCCGTAACGATCCGTAAAGATCGAGAAGAAAGCGTAACCGTATTTCGCATGCTTTTGGCGTTAGTCTTGGCTCACCGCGATGCACGCCGCGTCGCGCGCCTATCTCATGCGCCGCTCATGTCCGAACCGCCCATCCACGTGCTGCTCATCAGTAACGATATGGATCAGCGCGAGTCGCTGCGGCATTTCCTTCAGCAACATGGCGTGATGCTGACCATCGCGCCAGATACGCAGCGGCTGGAAGCGCGCATCGAAGCGGAGCGGCCCACGCTCGTCGTGCTCGATCTGATGCTGCCCGTGGTCGATACGCTCGCCGCGCTCAAGGCATTGCGCTCGCACGGCGAGCCGATTCCGGTAATGTTGCTCGCCGCGCATTAACGACATCCCGCGCGTGATGGAACTCGATCTCGGCGTCGACGATTATCTCGGCAAGCCCATCGTTCCTCAGGAACTGCTCGCGCGTATCCGCAACGTGATGCGCAGGCCGGGCACGCCCATGCGTCATCGCGATACGTATCGCTTCGGTCCGTTCACGCTCGACTTCGCCACGCGCACGCTGTTCCGCGATCGCACGCCGCTGCGTCTCACCGGCGGCGAATACGCGCTGCTCGTCGTCTTCACGCAGCACGCGATGCAACCGCTCTCGCGCACGCAACTCGTCGCGCTATTGCACGGGCCGGATGCGCTCGTGACGGAGCGCGGCATCGACGTGCCGGTGTATCGGCTGCGCCGGTTGCTGGAGGACAATCCGGCCGTGCCGCGCCGTATCCAGACCATGCGCGGCATCGGCTATATGTTCGTTCCGGACGGCGCGTATTTTCTGTGAAGCGGCGCCGGGCCGCATCGAACGCGCTCTTGTTACAAAAAAGTTGTAATGTAAAACGTTTGCGCGACGACGTTCAGGATTCGTTCATCTCAATGTCCGTCGCGACTTGCCGTAAGAGTGACCACAATACTTTTAAGCGGCCGATGCATAGGGAATGCCGCGTCCACGCACACTCGCCCCGGGAAGCGCCGAACGATGCGCGAACGACATCGAATGAACACGAACCAGCCAAGCGCGACCGCCGATGCCATCGTGCGCGCGGCGGTCAGCGACGATCACGAGAACGCATCGGGCGATTTCGTCTATCGCCGGCTCGTGCAGAGCATCACCGATTACGCCATCTGCATGCTCGATGTCGACGGCATCGTGACGACCTGAAACGCAGGCGCGCAACGCGCCAAGGGTTATGCGGCTGACGAGATCGTCGGCCGTCACTTCTCCTGTTTCTATCCGGTCGAAGAACGCCTGAACGATATGCCCGCGCGCAATCTCGACGCGGCACGCCACACCGGCAAATACGAAGCCGAAGGCTGGCGCGTGCGGCGCGACGGCTCGCGCTTCTGGGCGCATGTCGTGATCGATCCCCTGCACGACGAAACCGGCCGCCTGTTCGGCTACGCGAAGATCACGCGCGATCGCACCGAAGAGCGCCGCATGCGCGAGCAGGCGCTCGAACAGGAGCAGTGTTTTCGCTTTCTCGTGCAGAGCGTGACCGATTACGCGATCTACATGCTCGACATCAACGGCATCGTGTCGAACTGGAATTCGGGCGCGCAACGCACCAAGGGTTATACGGCGGGCGAGATCGTCGGTCAGCATTTTTCCGTGTTCTATACGCCGGAAGAACGCGAGGCCGGCGCGCCCGCGCGCAGTCTGTCCATCGCGCTGGCGGAAGGCAAGTTCGAAACGGAAAGCTGGCGTGTGCGCAAGGACGGCACGCGTTTCTGGGCGCATGCCGTGATCGATCCGATCTACGACGACCACGGCGAATTGCTCGGCTACGCGAAGGTCACGCGCGACCGCACGGAAGCGCGCGCGCTGCGCAAGCAGACGCGCGATTACGAGCGCAGCTTTCGCTTGCTGATCGAAGGTGTAACCGATTACGCGATCTATATGCTCGACACCAACGGTATCGTGTCGAACTGGAACGCGGGCGCGCAACGCACCAAGGGCTATACGGCGCGCGAGATCGTCGGCAAGCACTTTTCCTGCTTCTACGCGCAGTCGGATCGCGACAGCGGTCTGCCGCAACAGGGACTCGACACCGCGCGTTCCACGGGCAAGTTCGAAGCGTACGGCTGGCGCATCCGCAAGGACGGCAACAAGTTCTGGGCGCATGTCGTGATCCAGCCGATCTACGACGACGAAGGCGAACTGTTCGGCTTCGCCAAGATCACGCGCGATTGCACCGAGCAGCGGGAAACCTCGCTTGCGCTGGAAGAAACCACGCGCAATCTCGACCTCGCGCTCGACAACATGTCGCAAGGGCTGTGTCTGTTCAACCGGCGCGGCCGCCTCGTGCTGCTCAACGATCAGTTCTCGCGCATCCTGTCGATTCCCGCCGATATCCTGCCCGCCGGCATTCCGCTGCGCACGATGCTGCGGCGAATCTGCGAACGCGCCGATACGCCGCTCAAGCAGGTGCCGGCCGCATCGGGCGCATTGCGTAGCCGGCTCACGCGCGGCTTCACGCCCGGCGAAGCGCAGACGCTGGTCGAATTCCAGCATCTCAGCCGTCATATCGCCGTGGTCACGCGGCTGCTGTCGCATGGCGGCTGGGTATCGACGATCGAAGACGTCACCGAGCGCCGCGCCGCCGAACAGCGCATCAGCCATCTCGCGCATCACGATCATCTGACCGATCTGCCCAATCGCGTGAGCTTTCAGGAACGCCTGAAGCAACTCGTCGATACCATGACGCCCGAAGGCGCGTTCGCGCTGCTGTATCTCGACCTCGACCGCTTCAAGGTGGTCAACGATACGCTGGGCCATCATGTCGGCGACGAGTTGCTGAAGTCGGTCGCACGCAGGCTTACCGTTGCACTGCGTCCCGGCGATCAGCTCGCGCGTTTGAGCGGCGACGAGTTCACCATTCTGCAGAATTCGTATCGGCAGATGAGCGATGTCGCGGCGCTCGCAGAACGCTGCATCCAGACGCTGGCCGCGCCGTTCGAGATCGCGGGCAACGAAATCACGGTGGGCGTGAGTATCGGCATCGTCTGTTGCACGCATGGCGGCGTCGATACCGAAACCGTCTTGCAGCAGGCCGATCTCGTGCTGTACAAAGCCAAGCGCGAAGGCCGCAACTGTTATCGCGTGTACGAACGCGGCATGAACGATCCGCTTCGTCTGCGCAACGAACTCGAAGACGATCTGCGCCGCAGTCTGCGCGCTGGCGAACTCGAAGTGCATTACCAGCCGATCATCGATGCGCGTACCGGCCGCACGACCGCGTGCGAAGCGCTGTTGCGCTGGCAGCATCCGAAGCGCGGCGCGATCTCGCCGGCGGAGTTCATCCCGATTGCGGAAGAGCGCGGACTGATGCCGGAACTCGGCACCTGGGTGCTTCAGCAAGCGTGCCGCGGTGCCGCGCAATGGCCCGCGCATATCCGCCTGAGTCTCAATGTATCGCCCGCGCAATTGCTTTACGAGGACTTCACGCGCGTGCTGACGCGTTCGCTCGGCATGGCCAAGCTCCCCGCGCATCGGCTCGAAGTGGAGATCACGGAAACCACGCTGCTCGAATCGTCGGGCACGCCGCAACGCATTCTCAAAGAGATCCGTTCGATGGGCGTCGGCGTCGCGATGGACGACTTCGGCACCGGCTATTCATCGCTGAGCGTGTTGCAGAGCTTTCCGTTTACGCGCGTGAAGATCGATCGCGGCTTCGTCAACGGACTCGGACGCAATCCGAAGTCGGCGGCCATCGTGCATGCAATCGGCGACTTGTGCCGCAGTCTGGGATTGCCGATCACCGCGGAAGGCGTCGAAACCGACGATCAGCGCGATGCGCTGCTCCACGAGCATTGCGACGAACTGCAGGGCTTTCTCATCGCGCGTCCGGCGGCTTTGAGCAAGCTGTCGCGCTGGCTCGTCTGAAAGGCTTCGGAAGGAACGGGGCGCGCTCGCCCTTACATCGATCTTCATGCAGGGACAGGTCCGGATTTTGCGCCGCGTCATGTGACTCGCGCGACCCACGCTTTCTGCTCGCGCCATTCACATCCGATGCGCCCGCTTCGGGAACACGACCTCGACTTCGGTGTCGCAACGGTGTCCTCACCGGTTTGCGCCTCGCGTGGTCCGTGCACCTCGATCGGGCGCGACCGATGATCCGTCACCGCGCATCGCACCGATGCACCTTTTGACAAGGAGTTCCTTTATGCAACGCATGACGATCCCCTTCGCACTGGTTTTCACGCTGCTAACGGGCTGCAGCGCGATGCGTACTCATGAAGCCCGCGATCCCAGCGGCCAGCTGATCGGATCCAATGTGCTCGATCTGGTTCAGACCGTCGGCATTCCCGACAAGACGATGAAACTCGTCGATTCGAACGGCCCCAACGACCGCATGGAAGTGCAGTGGAATTTTTCCAACTCCGATGCCGCGCTCGACATGAACGCGCTCGTGCTCGATCTGAAAGTGGGCGGCGCGGACAAATGCAGCATGACGGCGACGGTGGATCGCTGGGGCGGCAAGGTGCTCGCGGTGAACTTCCCGCAGGCGCATAGCGACAGCATCGGCTCCGATTACGGTGCGTGCGAACCGCTGGTGTACGAAGCGCTCGAACACAATCCGCATACGCCTATCGATCCGCACTGGGACGCCTTCTCGCTCGCGGGCAAGTAAGCGTCCTTATGCAAACGACGCGGCCGTGCGTCGCAAGCTTTCGATACTCGCCTGCAACTCCGCCTTCAGTTGCGTCATCAATTCCGCCGCGGGCATCTCGCGGGCGAGCGCCGCCACCTGTCACGCCCATTGCGCGCCGAAACCGAAGTCGCCTTTGGCTTTCGCGGCGGCGTGCAGCGCCTTGCCTGCATCGTAGGTGATCGGATAACCAGGATGGGCGGGCGCGTCGTCGCGTTGGCCGAGTGCCGTGAATTTGTTGGCGAGGCCTCGCGCGATGCGTCCGGATATCGCGGCAGTGAAGGTCGTGTGCTTCGCTTCGTCGCCGAGAATCGCGCGGCGATAGCCTGCGTCGATCGCGCTTTCCGCGCACGGCACGAACGCCGTGCCGAGTTGCGCCGCCTGCGCGCCCAGCGCCAGCGCCGCCGCGATGCCCGCGCCATCCATGATGCCGCCCGCCGCGATCACCGGCACGTCGAAGTGTGTCGCGATCAATCGCGTGAGCGCGAACGTGCCTAAGCCGTCATCGTTAGTCATGCTGTCGAATACGCCGCGATGCCCGCGCGCTTCGACGCCCTGCGCGACGATCGCTTCCATACCCGCATCGACGACCTGTTGTGCTTCGTGCAGATTGGTCGCCGATGCGATCAGCACGATGCCGGCCGCGCGCAACGCATCGATCGCTTGCTGCGACAGCAAGCCGAAGTGAAAGCTCACGACCGGCGGCTTCTCTTCGACGAACATCTTCAGCATCGCTTCATCGGCGACGAAGCTCGTATAGATTTCGCTCAGGGATTGCGGCGGCTTGGCGTCGTATTCGGCGAACACGGGCGCGAGCCAGTCGAGCCACGTCTGTTCGACGGCACGGTCCGCCTGCGCCGGACGATGACAGAACACGTTGATGTTGAACGGCTTGTCCATCAGCGCGCGCGTCTCGCGAATCGCCTTGCGCGCGCCTTCCGCGTTCATCGCGCCGACGCCCAGCGAGCCGAGCCCGCCCGCGTTCGATACCGCCGCCGCGAGCGCGGGCGTGCTGACGCCGGCCATCGGCGCCTGAATGATCGGCGTGGACAAGCCGAGTCGTGTCATCAAGGCATTCGTGTTCATCGTTCAGGTCCTTGTTGGTGTTCCGCGATATAAGATGTACTTAATGTACATCTTATCCGATCACTTGAGCAAGAAGCAACAACGCCTGCCGTTTCCGCATGGAAAGCAGCAGGCGTTGCCAAGGCTTCGAAGTACTTACTTCGCCGTCGGCATCACGAACTCGGCGCCCTTCTCCGTGCTTTCCGGCCAGCGTTGTATGATCGACTTCTGTTTCGTGTAGAAGCGCACGCCTTCCTCGCCGTATGCATGCATGTCGCCGAACAGGCTGCGCTTCCAGCCGCCGAAACCGTGCCATGCCATCGGCACCGGAATCGGCACGTTGATGCCGACCATGCCCACTTCGATGCGTCGGCCGAACTCGCGCGCGACGTGACCATCGCGCGTGAAGCACGCGACGCCGTTGCCGAACTCATGCGCGTTGACGAGATCGACCGCTTCCTCGAAGTCCTTCACGCGCACGCACGACAGCACCGGCCCGAAAATCTCTTCCTTGTAGATGCGCATGTTCGGCGTGACGTCATCGAACAACGTGCCGCCCGTGAAGAAGCCGTCTTCGTGACCCGGCACCTTGAAACCGCGACCGTCGACGACGAGCTTCGCGCCTTCGTCGATCCCCATCGCGATATAGCCTTCGATACGCTCCAGCGCCTGCTTCGTGACGATCGGGCCCATCTCGGCATCGAGCTCCATGCCGTTCTTGATCTTGAGCGTCTTGGCGCGCTCGGCGAGCATCGGCACGATCTTGTCGGCGACGTCGCCCACCAGCACCGCGACCGAGATCGCCATGCAGCGCTCGCCCGCCGAACCGTAGCCCGCGCCGATCAGTGCATCGACGGCGCCTTCGAGATCAGCGTCGGGCATCACGACCATATGGTTCTTCGCGCCGCCCAAAGCCTGCACGCGCTTGCCGTGCTTCGCGCCCGTTTCGTAGATGTAGTTGGCAATCGGCGTCGAGCCGACGAAGCTGATTGCGCGCACGTCCGGATGTTCGAGCAGCGCGTCGACCACGACTTTATCGCCTTGCACGACGTTAAAAATGCCATCGGGCAAACCGGCTTCTTTTAGGAGCTTCGCCATGAACAGCGACGCCGACGGATCGCGCTCGCTCGGCTTCAGGATGAACGCGTTGCCCGTGGCGATAGCGACCGGAAACATCCAGCACGGCACCATGCACGGGAAGTTGAACGGCGTGATGCCCGCGACGACGCCCAGCGGCTGGCGCATCGTCCAGTTGTCCATGCCGGTCGAAACCTGTTCGGTGTAATCGCCCTTCAGCAGTTGCGGCACGCCGCACGCGAATTCGATCACGTCGATGCCGCGCGACACTTCGCCCTGCGCATCGGTAAAGACCTTGCCGTGTTCGGCGGTGATGATCGCGGCCAGTTCGTCGCGATGCTTGTTCATCAGTTCGAGGAACTTCAGCATGACGCGCGCGCGACGGATCGGCGGCGTGTCGCGCGAGGCCGGGAACGCGGCTTTCGCGCTCTTCACGGCGGCATCGACATCGGCGATTTCGCCGAGCACCAGCTTGCGCGGACGCTCGCCCGTCGCGGGATTGAAGATCGGCTGCGTGCGCGTGCCGGAGCCGTTCACACGCTCGCCGTGAATGTAGTGCACGACGTCGGCGGTATCGTTGAAGGCTTGCATCTCGTCTCCTGATGATCAATTGGCAATATGCCCAGTTTAAGAACCTACGCGTTCATTGCAAAGACGCTAACATTGAACTTATTGTTCATAACAGCAAACAATCCGGCCATATCACGCATGGATGAGCAGAAGATCGAAGTGCTCTGGACCCATCTGCACTGGCTGACCGTGCTCGCGGAGCAAGGCAGCTATACGCGTTTGGGCGTCAGCAAGGCGGCGATGAGCCAGCGGATCGCGGAACTGGAGCGCGCGGCGGGCGGTGCCGCTCGTCACGCGCACGACGCGCAGCGTGCGTTTCACCGAAGCCGGCCGTCGTCTCGTCGACGATACGCGCGGCCAGTACGAGCATATCGCCGCGAGCTTCACGAGCGTGCGGGAAATTGCGGGCGTCGCGCGCGGGCTGATTCGCGTCACCGCGCCGATGGCTTTCTCGCGTCAGCAATTGACACCGCGTTTGCAGGGCTTTTTGCATGCGCATCCGGACGTGCGCGTACAACTCGATGCATCGGACCGGCTGAGTTCGATCGCGACCGAAGGCTTCGATCTCGCGATCCGGCACAGCGCGCAGGCGCTGGAGACGCATGTCGCGTGGAAGTTGTGCGATACGCATTCGGTGATCGTCGCGACGCGCGCGTATCTCAAGCGTCGCGCCACGCCCGCCACGCCCGCCGATCTCGCCGTGCAAGACTGCCTGTTCTATCCGCGCACGCATTCGTCGGTGTGGTCGTTCGAGAGGAAAGGCTCGCGCAAGTCATCGGCGGGGCCGCATACGCTGGCGGTCAACGGGCCGTTTTCGGCGAACAATAGTGAAGTGCTGCGCGATGCCGCGCTCGACGATCTGGGCATCGCCTTGCTGCCGGACTTTACCGCGCAAGCCGCCGTGCAGGCGGGCAAACTCGTGGTGTTACTGCCGGATTGGCGGCCTGTCGGGAGTTTCGCGGAGCATCTTTATGTGGTTCGGCCTTATACGCCGCATGTGCCGCGCGCGGTCGCGTTATTCATCGGATATTTGCGCGAGGCATTTGCAAGCGGATTTCCGCTTTAGTTTGGATTAATCGACTCAATTGCTAAAAAGAACGCGCCCCACAACGGAGCGCGTTCTTTTTTATTGCTAGGCCTTAAGCGTGTTATTGCTTAGTGATGGTCATACGTCGGCACGACGTTGTATTGAGTCGCGCCCACTGCACGCGAACCCGATTGCGCCGAACCTTCCGTCACGCCACCGTATGCTACCTGAGCCGTGCCGTTTTGCGCATCGACGCGGGCTTGAGCGGCTTGAATATCGGCCGGATACTTCGAGTCACTGACGTTGCCCGGGTTATAACCGGCCTTTTCCAGCTGGACGATTTGCGAGCGCACTTCCGCGCGAGTCACCGGCTGATTCGATTGCGCGAAAGACGCGACGGGTGCTGCAAAAGCGATAGCGACGGCTGCAATTCCAATGAGCTTGTTCATGATGCACCTCCGTTCATGTTGTCGAATGCCGCACACGCTGCCTGGCTTTTTTGCGTTGCTTCGTGTGCGACCGTTGAACAGAGCTTAGGAATTACGAGCATCAGGGTAAACACTCAATCCACGAAATCACTTTTAGCAGAATTGCGACTAATAAAGCTCGATTCGCTAAGCCGGAACTATCCTCGAAGGCCTATTCCTGTCGCGTTTAGCATTGGTTTCTGCTAGAGCAATTGTCGTGCCGATCGCCTATAACATTGATTAAAGCTGCTCATTATCTCGAAGCCGCAACCAGCGATGGATCCCGCTCGCACGGGATCAGGGAGAGGGCCCTTGAAGCGAATCGTCGTCATAGGCGCGGGTTTCGCCGGACTATGGAGCGCGCTTTCCGCCGCGCGCAAGCTGGACGAATTGCATGAATCACCCGATCAGGCCGAAGTGCTGATCGTCAATCCACAGCCTTATCACAGTGTGCGCGTGCGCAATTACGAGCAGCCGCTCGATGCCACGCTGGTGCCGCTCGACGACGTGCTCGGGCCGACCGGCATCCGCTTCCTGCAAGGTAAGGCGAGCGCCGTCGATAGCGTGAACCGCAGCATCGCCGTCGAAGGCGATGCCGGCGCGCAGACGATCGACTACGATCGCCTGATTCTCGCGGTCGGCAGCGAGCTGATCCGGCCGAACATCCCCGGGCTCGACGAGCACGCGTTCGACGTCGATACCTACGACGGCGCGTGCAAGTTGCAGGCGCATCTGCAGACGCTGCCTGCGCTGCCGGATTCGAGCGGCCGCTACACGGCGGTGGTGATCGGCGCGGGGCTGACGGGCATCGAACTGGCGGCGGAATTGCCGTCGCGGATGCGCGAAATCGTCGGCGACGCGGACAGCGGCAAGGTGCGCGTGCTGCTCGTCGATCGCTCGGCGCGCATCGGTCAGGCGATTGGCGGCGCGCAACGCGTGATCGAAGACGCGATGGGCAAGCTGACCGTCGAAATGCGCCCCGGCGTGTCGCTCGAAGCGCTCGACGGGCAAGGCGTGACGCTCGGCGATGGCGATCGGCGCGAGAAGATCGAGGCGTGCACGGTCGTGTGGTGCGGCGGCATTCGCGCGAATCCGCTGGCCGCGCAACTGCCCGTCACGCTCGATCCGATGGGCCGCGTTGCCGTCGATACCTTCCTGCGCGTCGAAGGCGTGCCCAGCGTGTTCGCCGCGGGCGATTGCGCGCGCATCCTGATCGACGGCGTGCGGCCTTCGGTGATGTCCTGCCAGCACGGCCGGCCGATGGGCCGCTTCGCCGGCAACAACGCGGTCAGCGATCTATACGACGTGGAGATGTTGCCGCTGGAGATCGACTGGTACACGACCATCTGCGATCTCGGCCCGTGGGGCGCGGTCTATACGGAAGGATGGGACAGGCAGCTCGTTTCGTCCGGCGAGAGCGCCAAGGAGACGAAGCGCAGCATCAACGGCGAGCGGATTTATCCGCCGAAGCACGGCACGCGAGAGGAGTTGTTCAAGGCGGCGGCGCCTATCGCGCAGACGCCGCCGCATACCGAGCGAATGGACGAACAGTAACGCCGTCCATTTTTTTGCGCCGGTTTAGGACTTTTTAACGGACGCCTGATAGATCTCGTCGATCGACTGTTCGAGCGTCTTGTCGAACTCGGCATCGCTCATCGGCTTCTTCAGCTCGTTGATCAGCGCGCGCGAGAAGCTTGCGATCATGCCGTGGTTTTCCGCGAGCTTCTTGCATGCGTCGGTGCGCGTATAGCCGCCCGACAGCGCGACGACGCGCACGACACGCGGATGCTCGATCAGCGGACGGTAGAAGTCGGCTTCGTCGGGAATCATGAGCTTGATCATGACCTGGCTCGATTCCGGCAGCGCGTCGAGGCCCTTGAGCAGTTCGTCGCGGAGAATCTTTTCGCAGGCTTTCTTATCGGCGCTCTTGATCGACACTTCCGGTTCGAGGATCGGCACCAGACCATGCGCGATGATCTGCTTGCCCACTTCGAATTGCTGCGCCGCGATCGCCGCAATGCCCTTTTCCGATGCACCGGTGATCACCGAACGCATTTTCGTGCCGAACACGCCGAGCTTGACCGCGCGAGCGAGGAGCTCGTCGAGGCCGGGGATCGGCTTCATCATCTGCACGCCGTCGGCTTCCGCTTCGAGGCCCTTGTCGACCTTGAGGAACGGCACCACGCCACGGTCTTCCCACAGGAAAGTCGGCACCGGCTTGCCGCCCGCTTCGCCGTCCATCGTGCGTTCGAACAGGATCGCGCCGATCACCTTGTCGCCCGTGAAGGACGGCGCCGTCATGATGCGCACGCGCATCTCGTGCATCAGCTTGAACATTTCGGCGTCGCCTTTATAGGCGTCGTCGGGAATTCCGTACTGCCGCAATGCGCCCGGCGTCGAACCGCCGCTCTGATCCAGAGCCGCGATGAAACCGTTTTTCTCAGTCATTTGCGCAAGCATTTTTTCGTTAGCCACGAACATCACCTCCTCAAAGTTCAAACACCGGAACGTGCGCGAGCAACGAACCGGGCTTCTGGTTCCGCTTTGATAAGTGTAAAGGTTTTGGCACGCGACTTTCTCGTGCAAATCCGCCATTTCACCGGCATTGGTGCACGAATGGCGCTAAACGACGCTTCAGTGCGCCGCCAACGGGTATTAAACGGCTTTGATCGCGCGCGCGCGTCGGTGCGTCCGAGCATGAGCCCGAGACGGCGAAGAATCGATGGCGTGTCGATGAATTCGGGAAGCGGCGTCGCTTCGGCGATGTTGTCGACGTCGGCCACGGGCTCGTGCATGGCGAGCGATGCAGGTGGCGTGGGCGGCATCGGCAGCGCGGCGGGCGTCAGCGCATCGCGTGCGTCGCCGCAGCGGCGATTCAACGCGCGGCGCGTGTCCGCATCGTCGATCAGCGCCTGCGCAGTCGCCAGTCCGTGCTCGAACTGCAGCGCGTAGGCGACATCGGTGAAGTCCTCGTAACGGCCGCTATCGGCCAGTTCGAACGCCAGCGTAACGGTGCGCTGGTGCTTCCATGCGTCGAGATCGTCGTTGCCCGTGCTCACAGGTGCCCTCCTCTCTGCGCTGAGGTGGCATCGATGTTAGCCCGAGAGTTGTAAATTTTCGTTGTCGGGCCACAACAGACGATCAAAAAGTCTTACGTATAGCGCGAGCTTTCAGCACGACGGCGCGTTTAGCCCGCCGCGAACGCCTGCACGGCCCGGTTGAACGCGCCCGGACTCGCCACGTTCATTCCGTGCGATGCCCCGTTGATGGTCGTCCGCTCGGCGAATTCGATCCACTCTTCGAGCTTCTTGACGTTGTTGCGGAACATGCGCGGGCTTTTCTGGCCGTCGATCAGGAGCGTGCGGCATTTGATGTCGCGCGCGGCTTCGCGGCTGTAGGCGGGCAGCGGATCGCGGAACTGCTTGGGCAGCGTCAGCACGTTGTCGAGCGCCATCCGGCGAAAGCCTTCCGTGCTCTTGCTCCAGAAGCCCGGCATGCTGACCGAATCGACGAACATTTCGAGGCCGCGATCGAATTCGCCCTGTTCGATCAACTCGGCGACGCGCGCCCGCAGCGCGTTGGTCGCGGGCGGCAGCGTCGCCAGCGCGGCCTGCGGCGTGAGTTGCAGCGGACCGCCCGGATCGGCGAGCGTCAGCGATTTGACCAGACGCGGATACTCGCGCGCCAGATGAAACGCGACGCAACCGCCGCGCGAATGCCCGACCAGATGCACCGGCGCGATATCCATCGCCTCGATGAATTCGGCCATTTCCGCGACGTGCGCGGCCCAGCCGAACTCGCCCTGCACGAAGGCATCGACCGCCGGCCAGTAATGCGACAGGCTCGGCGCGATACAGCGGAAGCCCTTCGCCAGCGGCGCGAGTTGCGCGCTCCAGTAGCGGTAATCGCACAGCGAGCCGTGGATGAACAGCATCGGCTCGCCCTCGCCGCACTCCACGTAGGGCACGGAAACACCGGAACGGGTCGTCGCGAAGGACGCCTCCGGCAAGGCAAGCGCGGCAGTCAAAACGGCATGGTCGGTACGGGCATTCATGGATTCACTCCTTTCCGACAATATGCCCCGCACCGATTCAAAAGAAAATCGCATAATATTGATACGATCCTTCAGTTTCTCTGATACCTACACCTTTGCGCCATGAAATCACTCGACCTCGACGTCCTGTCGATGATCGTCGCCGTCGCCGACACGGGCAATATCAGCCGCGCGGCGGAGCTCGTGCATCGCTCGCAATCGGCCGTCAGCATGCAGATCAAAACGCTGGAAACCGCGCTGGGCAAGGCGCTGTTCGTGCGCAAGCCGCGCAGCGTAGTGCCGACGCAGGACGGCGAGGTGCTGCTCACCTACGCGCGCCGCATGATCGCGCTGCGCGACGAAGCATGGGCGGCGGTCGTGCGGCCGGATGTGACCGGGCGCGTGGTGATCGGCGTGCCGGACGACTACGCGTCGTCGCTTTTTCCGCCGATTCTTAAGAAGTTCTCGGCGACGTATCCGAAAGTGGAGATTCAGGTGGTCGGCCTGCCGAGCGTCGCGCTCGCGCCGATGGTGAAGGACGGCAGCGTCGATCTGGTCTGCGCCACTCGCGTGGGCGGGCTGTCCGGCGACTTCGTGCGTCACGAGCCGATGGTCTGGGCCGCCGCGCCCGGCGACACGGAAATCTGGAAAGAGCGGCCCTTGCCGATCGCGGTGTTTCTGCCGGGCAGCGTCGCACGCGAAAACGCGATCCGCAGTCTGGAGCACGCGCGCATCGCGTATCGCACGTCTTACGAGAGTCCGAGCCTGCTCGGTCTATTGACGATGGCCGAAGCCGGTCTCGCCGTCACGCCACTCGCGCGATGCGCGGTGCCGTCGCATTTCACGCTGCTCGGCCCGGCGCAAGGCTTGCCGGAAAATCGGCACGCTGGAAGTGGTGCTGGCGCGCAGCGCGGCGTCGCGCCGTCCGCCGTGCGACTTTCTCGCCGAGCGGATCATCGCGGAACTCAAGCGCTAATCGCGGCTTCGATCGCGCGCATGCGCTTGTCCGCCCAACGGCGCACCAGTCCGTTCGATGCCACCAGCGGCAGCGACGCCGCCAGAATCCGGTACACATCGTTGCGGCGAATCTTCGAGACGCGCGCGGGGTCGAGCCACGCTTCGTTGTTCGCGAGCAGCACCAGCGTGTCGAGGCCGATCATGATCGGCCAGAGGCAGGCGAGCCGCAGACGGACGGCATGCGCGGGAATCGCGAGCGTGTAATCGACGGCTTCGCGGTAAAGATCGAGCGTCGTGCGCAGCGCGTCGCACAGCACGGGACGCGCGTGCGTCGAGGTCTGCGGATTCAGCAGATCCTGCGGCGTGAGTCCATGTCGAGCCAGCATCGACGACGGCAGATAGCAGCGCCCGATGCGCAGATCGCGGGCGCAATCGCGCAGCACGTTGGTCATCTGCAAGGACTGGCCGAAGCGCACGCCGCGCGTGAGCATCGTGGCTTCGGGCGCTTTCAGGATGCCGGGCAGATGCGCGCAGGTCATCTTCGTCCAAAATTCGCCGACGCAGCCCGCCACGAGATACGTGTATCGATCGAGTTCGCCCGCGCGTTCGAGAGCGACGACCGCGCCCGAGGTTTCGTCGGGAAAGGTGCGCAGATCGAATTCCATGCCGGTCGTGAGCGTGGTCACGATGTCGCGCACGGCGGCGGCGTCGCCCGCGCTCAGTTGCGGCAGGATCGCGAGCGTATCGCGCAGGCGTTCGAGCAGCACGCGTTCGTCCGGTTGCGCCTGCTGCCCCGCCACTTCGTCCGCGATGCTCGCGAGCGCGGCGTCGTCGGGCGCGCCGTTGACCTGCGCGCGCAACGCCAGCAGCAATTCGAGCCGGCGCGGCGGCGGGATCAGCGAGGTATCGGCGATCGTATCGGCGGCGCGCGCCAGCAGATACGCGAGCCCGATGGGATCACGCATCGCGGGGGGCAGGACGCGCAGCGTCAGATAAAACGACCGCGAAACGCTCTTCAGAAGCGGGCCGAGAAGATAGGCCCGGGGCGATGGATTCATGTGTCGGATCGGAGAGCGGCCATCAGTGGCCATGCGCGACGATGCGCCGCCGCATTGTATCCGTCCGAGTCGATTCGACACTTTATGCCTTGCGATGCTTGCGATGCGGTTGATGCTTCGCGACCTTTTGCGCTTTGTGCGGCGCACGCGGCAGCGCGGCCACCGCGTCGTGCGTGAGACTCGCCATGTCCTCGCGCGCCTCCCTCGACGACACGCGCTCCAGCTTGACGGGCGCGCTGCCGGCGCGTTGCAGGCCGAGCATCGTCGCGGCGGCGTAGGAGAGATCGAGATGTCGTCGTGCTGGAGCGCGTGCGGACGCGGTCCCACCACCGACATCTCGCCGCGCAGCACGTTGATGAACTGCGGCAGCTCGTCGAGACTCGTGCGGCGCAGGAACGCGCCGACACGCGTCACGCGCTTGTCGTTGCGGCTCGCCTGCGTGAGCTGGCCGACCGCTTCCGTGTGCACCTTCATCGAACGGAATTTGTAGATTTCGAACTGGCGTCCGTCGATACCCTTGCGGCACAGCTTGAAGAACACCGGTCCCGGCGACGACATCTTCACCGCCACCGCGATCGCCGCGAGCAGCGGCGCCATGCCCATCAGCACGACGGCCGCGAACACGCGATCGAAGATCAGCTTCGGCAGCATCTTGACGTCCGTGATCGGCGACGCGGCGATGTTGATCGCCGGCACGCCCAGCAGATCGACGACCGTCTGGCCGAACAGCGACAGACTGCGCACGTCGGGAATAAAACGCACGTTGACGAAATCGTCCTTGAATTCGTTGACGAAGCGATGAATCGTCGGCTCCTGCGAAATCGGCAGCGCCAGCCACAATTCGCGGATATTGCCGTTGCGCACTTCCTGCGCGAGCGCGGCGAACTCGCGTTCGATCAGCACGTTCGCGAGCGCGTCGCCATCCAGCGGCGCGGTGTTCTCGGTCGGCAGGTCGAACACCATCACCGGGCTGAAGCCCGCTTCGGGACGGCTGCGCATCTGGTCGATCAGAAAATGCGCGTAAGGCGCGGACCCGACGATGGCGACCGTGCGCTGATTGAAACCTTCGCGCCGCAGCAGCTTGAGGCCCGAATAGACGAGCGTCTTGCTCACGACCAGCAGAACGATGGTGAACATCGCCCAGTAGCCGAGCCACAGGCGCGACAGCGTATCCGCGCGATGGATGCTGAAGGTCAGCAGCACGCCCGCGCTTTCGACCAGCAGCCATGCAAGCGCCACGCGCAGCAGCAGTTCGTGGAGCGACTTGCCGCGCCACGACTGATAAACGCCGAGTGCGGGAAAGGTCATCACCATCAACACGCACGAAAACGCCAGCATCGTGCCCTGGACTTCGATGACCCAGACAAAGGTCCCTTTGTAGAGCGATGCCGCGAGCGACGCGCCCAGCGCCGCCATGACAATGTCGATGACTCTGGAAAACAGCACTTACCTCATATTAATAACAACCGCGTCCAGAGGCGCGGAGAAGAAAGGTGTAACGGGGGATTTGAATCGCCGTTGCTTGCTGTTGTTGCGTTTATGAGACTGGAATTATTAAGCGGCTGCAACCGCGAAAATATGTCTAAGCGCTTCGCCTTATTTTTTTCTATTTTTTTCCTTGATAAAGCCTTGCCGGACAAGGGTTTTCGGGATGCGGCAGCGCAAGAAAAATAATTCGACGCGGTTTCGTCCAGGCGACCTTTCAGCCCTTACGAGGCAATATCTTTTCTAAATATTAATCGCGTGAAAGCGACGGATAATCGTCTGATGATAATAAATAAGCCGCCGGTTTTTTTTTACTTTAAACGCCATTTTTACTCCGTGCTAAAACTTGGCTACCGACCAAGCGACAGGAGTTTTCTTTCATGGCTGCCTCAGACATTGCGGTTTCCAAGGTATCGACACCGGTCGGCGCTGCCGGCACACGGCTGGCCGTTCAGCCGGTCATTCTCGCGGGAGGCTCGGGCACACGCCTGTGGCCGATGTCACGCGAACACTTTCCGAAACAGCTCATCGGGCTGATCGGCGATCAGTCGCTTCTGCAAGCGACGGCGCACCGTCTCGACGGCTTGTCGTCGAACAAACTGCGTCTCGCGGATGCGATCATCGTCTGTAACGAAGAGCATCGCTTCACGACGGCCGAGCAGTTGCAGAACCAAGGCCGCCGCGCGCAACTCGTGCTCGAACCCGCGCCGCGCAATACCGCGCCCGCGCTGACCGTCGCCGCGATGCGCGCACTCGCCGACGGCGAAGATCGGTGCTGGTGGTGATGCCTGCCGATCACGTCGTCACCGACAAGGACGCGTTCCACCGCGCGATCGCCGAAGGCGCGCAGTGCGCCGAGCAAGGCGCGATCGTGACGATGAGCATCGTGCCGTCGCACGCGGAAACGGGCTACGGCTATATCAAGATCGGCGCGCGTCTGCCGGACAGCGGCGCGTGGAGCCTCGAGCGCTTCGTCGAGAAGCCGCACTTCGAACTCGCGCAGCAGTATGTGAGTTCCGGCGAGTATGGCTGGAACGCGGGCATTTTCATCGTACGTGCATCGACCTGGGTCGAAGCCATTGCGCACTATCAGCCGGAGATTCACGCCGCCTGCCTCGAGGCGGTGGAAAAAGGCGTGGACGACGGCCAGTTCTTCCGCGTCGATTCCGAGGCGTTTTCCGCTTTGCCGTCCGATTCCATCGACTACGCGCTGATGGAGCAGCTCGCGAGCGATCGCGGTGAGTCGCGCTTCGAAGGCGCCGTCGTGCCGCTCGACGCTGGCTGGTCTGACGTCGGCTCGTGGGACGCGATCTGGAACATCATGCCGAAGGACGATTCGTCCAACGTGGCACGCGGCCGCGTGATTTTCGAAGGCGCGACCTCGACCTACGCGCATTCGGAAGGCCGCCTGATCGCCTGCGTGGGCACGCAGAATATCGTCGTGGTGGAAACGCCGGACGCGATTCTCGTCGCCGACAAGGCGCACGCGCAGGACGTGAAGGCGATAGGCGGTAGTGGGCCGCATCAAGTCGGAGCGCGGCACGGAGGCGGCGGACTACCGCAAGATGCATCGTCCGTGGGGCTACTACGATTCGATCGACCACGGCGAACGCTTCCAGGTCAAACGCATCGTCGTGAAGCCGAGCGCGCGTCTGTCCCTGCAGATGCACCATCACCGCGCCGAGCACTGGATCGTGGTGAAGGGCACGGCGCTGGTCACGCGCGGCACGGAGACGTTCATCCTCGCGGAAAACGAATCGACCTACATTCCGATCGGCGTGCAGCATCGTCTGGAGAATCCGGGCAAGATGCCGCTCGAAATCATCGAAGTGCAGTCGGGCACGTACCTCGGTGAGGACGATATCGTCTGATTCGAAGATAAGTACGGCCGCAGCTAAGCCGGATTGATCGACGCGCGCCTCGTTCCGGCAAGGCGCGCCATTACCGCTAGGTCACGCTCTTTACCTTCCCTTCCCAGTACGGCGCACGCAACTCGCGCTTCAGAATCTTGCCCGCACCCGACAGCGGCATCTGATCGCGAAACTCCACGCTCTTCGGACACTTGTAACGCGCGATAAACGCGCGGCAGTGCTCGCGAATCTCCTCCTCGCTGACGACGGCGTTCGGCTTGCGCACGACCACCGCATGCACCGTCTCGCCCCACTCCGCGCTCGGCACACCGATAACGGCGCACGTCGAGACAGCCGGATGCCGCGCGATGACGTTTTCCACTTCCGCCGAATAGACGTTCTCGCCGCCGCTCACGATCATGTCCTTGATGCGATCGACGATAAACACATGTCCTGCATCGTCCATATACGCGCCGTCGCCGGTATGCAGCCAGCCGTTGCGCAAGGCCTGTTCGGTTTCCGCCGGCTTGTTCCAGTAGCCGCGCGTCACGCTTGGGCCCCGCAAGACGATTTCGCCGACGGTTCCGCGCGGCGCGTCACGACCGGATTCATCGCCGATCCGCAGCATGGTCGCGCACAACGAGCGCCCCACCGATAAGGACAGCCCGCTTTCGCGCCCGGACGGCCCGTGATTTTCCGGCGGATTCGCGGTGACGACCATCGTCTCCGTCAGACCGTAAGACTGATAGAACTCCACGCCCGGCAGCAGACTCATGATGCATTCGAGCACAGACGCGATAATCGGCGACGCGCCGTAAGCCAGCCGTTTCACGCTCGACAGATCGTGCTTGGCGAACTCGGGGTGATCGACGAGCGCCTGAATCATGGTCGGCACGAGTCCGACTTCATCGACGCGCTCGCGCGCGATGGTCGTGAGCACTTCCACCGCGTTGAACGCGGGCATGATCACATGCGTTTCGCCCGCGATGAACTGGTTCATCGCCCGGGACAACGCCGCCGCATGGAATAGCGGCGCGGCATGCAAGCTCCGGCCGTCCTTGATCGGCGGCGTTTCCGCCATGCGCTGGATGCAGCCGGACCAGATGTTTCGATGGCTCTGCATCACGCCCTTCCGAAAGCCGGTGGTTCCGCCGGTGTACATGATGATCGCCAGATCTTCGTAGCCGCGCCAAACGTCGTCGACAGGCGCGGTATCGGCGATCAGCTGCTCATAGGCAAGCATGCCGTCCGGCGTTTCGCCTTCGCTCGCGTGGATAAACACCGGCGTTCGCTGCGCCGTCTTCGCGATGCCCGCCGCCATATGAAGAAAGTGATCGTCGATGAACAGCATGCTGGTGTCGCAATCGTCGAGCGAATACACGATCTCCGGCACGCTCCAGCGAATATTGACCGGATTGAGCACGCCGCCGCCCCACCATACCGCCATGACGATTTCGAGATAACGATCCGAGTTGAGCGCCAGAACGCCGACTCGATCGTTTTCTTTCATGCCGGCCGCCTTGAGCGCGCCGGCAAGCCGCGCGACGCGATCGCAGAATTCGTCGTAACGACGTTGCCGACCACGGAAGATCGTCGCGATCTTATGAGGTGTCTGCTGCAGGCAACGATGCAGGCTGTTCGTGAGATGCAAGGTCGTCTCCCTTTATATTTTTTGCGTGTTCAATCCGCCATCGCGGCACAGTAACGTTCTACATGGTAGTCCGCATCGCCTAGCAGAACGTCGGTCATCGTCAGGTGCTTGAAGTAATCGCCGACACTCAATTCATCGGTGATGCCCATGCCGCCGTGCAATTGCACCGCCTGCTGACCGACCAAGCGCGCCGCTTTCGCCACGGTGACTTTCGCGGCGGAAATCATACGGCGACGCAACAGCGTGTCAGGCTCGTCGACCGCCTGCGCCGCGACATAGGCCATCGACAACGCGCTTTCCTTTTGCACCAGCATGTCGGCGAGCCGATGCTGCAAGGCCTGAAAATCCGCGAGCGGCTGACCGAACTGCCTGCGCGTACATAGATAGTCGCGCGTGATATCGATGACGCGCTCCATCGCGCCCGCTGCCTGAGCGCATTGCGCCGCGATGCCGTGATCCAGCGCATGATCGAGCGCATCGAGCTCGTTGTTCAGGCCGCCGATCAGCGCGCTCGCCGGCAGCTTCACTTGTTTGAAGTGCAGATCGATGCCGCGTTGTCCGTCCATCGTCGCGTATTCGGTCGACACGATGCCATCGGTCGCGCGAGGCACCATGAACAACGCAATCGATTCACCGACGCGCGCCGAGACGATCCAGGCATCGGCAGCTTGCCCGTGCCAGATCAGGCATTTGGCGCCATCGATCGTGTAGCCGTTCTGCGTGGGCGTCGCCGTGCATCGCACCCGGTCCGTGCGATAGCGAGAATCGGTTTCGAGATACGCAATGGCGACGCGTTTCTCTCCCATCGCGAGACCGGGCAACCATGCATCTTTCTGCGCCTCGCTCGCATAAGCCTCCAGCAACGCGGACGGCATCACGGCACACGGAATAACCGGCTCGACCAGCAGGCCACGACCCAATTCGAGATGAACCACGAGCTGACTTGCCGTGCTCTGACTAAAGCCACCGAACGCGACCGGCACGCCGAGCCCCATCACGCCCATCTCTGCCAGCGTGCCCCAGACCGTGGAATCGAAACCCGCATCGCAGTCCATACTTTTGCGACGCTGCTCGTGCGTGTAGTGATCGTCGATATAGCGGCGCAGGCTGTCGGCGAGCATCCGCTGTTCATCGCTGTATTCAAAGTCCATGATCGGCCTCGCCCCGTTACGCCTGCAACATCATTCGCGAGATGATGTTCTTCTGCACTTCATTGGCTCCGCCGTAGATGGAGAGCTTGCGCATGTCGAAATATCCCGCGCACGCGGGCGCGGCCCACGACGGTCCCTCCAGCGGCGGCGCGACGTCCGGCTCCAGCCATTCGGCCTGATACGGCCACGCGTGCGGCCAGGCCACCTCCATCTGCAACATGGCGATGTCCTGCTGAATTTCCGAACCGCGTATCTTCACGACCGACGCCTCCGGTCCCGGATGCCCCTTGCTCTGCGTCGCGACGCGCAATAGCAGCATTTCGAGCGCCATCAAGTCCATCTCGACGCGCGCGATCTTTTCGCGCATGCGCGAATCGTCGAACATCGAGCCGCCGCGCCCATCCGGCACAGCGCGCGCATAACGCTTCAGCCGCGCAATCTCGCGATGGCATTGCCCGATTCCCGCGATGCCCGTCCGCTCATGGCCCAGCAAATACTTCGCATAGGTCCACGCTCGACCTTCCTCGCCGACGAGATTCTCGACCGGCACTTCCACGTTCTCGAACCACGTTTCGTTGATATCGTGGCCGCCGTCGAGCGTCTTGATGGGACGCACCGTGACACCTGGACTCTTCATGTCGATCAGCAGCAAGGAGATGCCGTTTTGCTGCTTGCTGTCGTGCTCGCCATCGCCTCGCACGAGACAGAAAATCCAGTCCGCATATTGGGCGTAAGTCGTCCAGGTCTTCTGACCGTTGACAATGAAGCGGTCGCCTTGCCTCACCGCGCGCATTTTCAGCGACGACAGATCGGATCCGGCTCCGGGTTCGGAGTAACCCTGACACCAGAAATCTTCCATCGTCGGAATGCGCGGCAGAAAGCGCTTCTGCATCTCCGGGCTGGCGTATTTCATCAGCACGGGGCCGATCATCGAGAGGCCAAACGGAATGAGCCGCGGCGCACCCGCACCGATGGTTTCGATCTCGAAGATCACGCGCTGAAGCGGCGTTCAGCCGGTGCCGCCGTATTCCTTCGGCCAGGTCGGCGCGCCCCAGCCTCGCGCATGAAGTATGCGATGCCAACGCACGAAATCGTCCTTGCCGAGCCACCGCTGCTGCTCGACCTTCTCGTGGATGTCGCGCGGCAACTGATCGCGCACGAATGCCCGCACTTCCTGCCGGAACGCTTCGTCCGCCGCCGTGAAACGCAGGTCCATCGTTGTTCCCCTTCCAGTTCGCTCGTCCGCGCGCGCCGCGCATGATTTACGCGCAGCCGCAATGTGTTGTCGACGAGCGTAGAGGGCGACTGCACGTCGAGACCCACCACAGATGTGGGGGCGATGGAAAACTCCGAAATCGATACACGAGCGAGGCTACGCCCCCCCATCTGTGGTGGGCAAAGGTCGGCCCGTCGCGCCGATTATCTCCATACGACGACTACCCGCCCCGGCGCAAACGCCTGCACTGATCCGCCCACTTGCCGATCGTCTCGCTCTCGCGCCCACAAGAGGAATTCGATATGCATGCAGATCCAGCGAAGCGTCTTTCGCGACGACCACGAGATGTTCCGCACCACCGTGCGCCGCTTTTTCGAGCGCGAGTGCGTGCCGCGTCAGGCGCAGTGGAACGAAGCCGGCATGGTGGATCGCGAAACCTGGCGCAAGGCGGGGCGCGAGGGTCTGCTCTGTATCACGCTGCCGGAAGAATACGGCGGCGGGGGTCGCGACTATGGCCACAGCGCCGTGATGGCGGAAGAAGTCGCGCGCTGCGGGCTTTCCGGCGTTACCTTCAATATGCATTCGGACATCATCGCGCCGTATATCGCGCGCGTCGGCAACGCGGCGCAGAAAGACAAATGGCTGCCGGGCGCGTGCTCGGGCGAGCACATTCTCGGCATCGCGATGACCGAGCCGGGAACGGGCAGCGATCTCAAGGCCGTGCGAACCACCGCCGTGCGCGACGGCGACGAGTACGTGATCAACGGCAGCAAGACCTTCATCAGCAACGGCATTGCTGGCGATCTGTTCGTGGTCGTCTGCAAGACCGATCCGGCGGCAGGCGCGAAAGGCATCAGCCTGATCGTAGTGGAAGCGAATCGCGAAGGCTTCCGTCGCGGCCGCAAGCTCGACAAGGTCGGCCTGCATGCGCAGGACACCGCCGAACTGTTCTTTGACAACGTGCGCGTGCCCGCCTTCAACCTGCTCGGCGAAGAAGGCATGGATTCAAATACCTCATGGCGGAATTGCCGCAGGAGCGCTTTTCCATTGCGCTTGCCGCCGCCGCACGGCTCGAAACCGCCTTGCAGCAAACGATCGATTACGTGAAAGAGCGCAAGGCTTTCGGACAAACCGTATGGGATTTTCAGAACACCCGATTCAAGCTAGCCGACATCCAGACGCAAGCCATCGCGGTGCGGCTGATGATCGATCACTACCTGGGTGAGCACATGCGTCGCCGGCTCACGCTGGAGGAATCGGCCGTCGCCAAGCTGTTCGCTACCGAAGCGCTCGGCCGCGCGCTCGACGAAATGGTGCAACTGCATGGCGGCTACGGCTACATGCTCGAGTACCCGGAGGCGCGCGCCTTCGTCGATGCGCGCGTCAACCGCATTTACGGCGGCACCAGCGAAGTCATGCGCGAGCTGATTTCGCGCGCACTTTGAACACGCCCCGACGAAATCGAATATTTAAGGAGATACGCATGACACGCAACGTTATGGTCGCCGGCGTCGGCATGATTCCATTCGCCAAGCCCGGCGCGAGTCTGCACTACGACGAAATGGGCGCACACGCCATTCGCGACGCGCTCGCCGACTCGGGCATCGATTACTCGCTCGTTCAGCAGGCCTTCGCCGGCTACGTCTACGGCGATTCGACCTGCGGGCAGAGCGCACTCTATCGCGTCGGCATGACGGGCATTCCGGTTGTCAACGTCAACAACAACTGTGCGACCGGTTCGTCCGCGCTGTTTCTTGCGCATCAGGCGGTGAAAAGCGGCATGGTCGAATGCGCCCTCGCATTCGGCTTCGAGGAAATGCAACCGGGTGCGCTGAAAAGCAACTGGGACGACCGGCCGCGCTCAATGGCGCGTTTCATCGAGGTCGCGGACCAGCTCGTGCCCGACTGTGATCAGCCCGGCGCAATCCGCATGTTCGCCGGCGCCGGTCAGACACATATGAAGAAGTACGGCACCAAGCTCGAAACTTTCGCGAAGATTCGCGCCAAGGCGAGTCAACATGCCGCCCGCAATCCGCTCGCGATCTTCCGCAAGGTCGTGACGCCCGAGGAAGTGTTGGCATCGCCGATGGTCTGGGAAGGCGTGCTCACGCGTCTGATGGCCTGCCCGCCCACGTGCGGCGCGGCGGCGGCGCTCGTCGTATCCGAGGCGTTTGCGAAGAAGCACGGCTTGCGCACCGACGTGATGATCGCCGGTCAGGCGCTGACCACAGACGGCGCCGCGCTGTTCGATAAACCCGACATGATCGATCTGGTCGGCTTCGGTATGACGCAATCCGCGTCGCGCATCGTGTACGAGCAAGCAGGCATCGGCCCCGAAGACATCGACGTGATCGAACTTCACGATTGCTTCGCGCAGAACGAACTCATCACCTACGAAGGGCTCGGCTTGTGTGACAAGGGTGAAGGGGAAAAACTCGTCGAGCGCGGCGACAACACCTACGGCGGGCGCTGGGTGGTCAATCCTTCGGGCGGACTCTTGTCGAAGGGGCATCCGCTGGGCGCGACGGGCCTTGCACAATGTTTCGAGCTCGTGCACCAATTGCGCGGCACTGCCGGCAACCGGCAAGTCGCGGACGCAAAGGTCGCGCTACAGCACAACCTCGGCCTCGGCGGCGCGTGCGTCGTCACGGCATACAAGCGCGCGGCCTGAGGAGCAACGTCATGCTCGACAAGTCATTCATCGGCAAGGCGCTGCCTTCGTTTTACGCGACCGCCGAAGCCGGACAACTCGCATTGTTCGTCAAGGCGACCGGCGAGACGCGCCCCGAATATATCGACGAATCCGCCGCGCGCGATGCCGGTCATCCGAGCGTACCGCTGCCGCCTACCTTCCTGTTTTCGCTCGAACTCAGCCATCCGTCGGCGGGGTGGCGCAAGGACATCGGCATCGAGCCGTCGCGCATCCTGCATGGCGAACAGCGCTTCAGCTATCACCGTCCGGCTTATGCGGGCGAGAAGCTGTTGTTCGAAAGCCGTATCGCCGATATCTACGACAAGAAGGGTGGCGCGTTGAGTTTCGTCGTCCGCGAAACGCGCGTGACCAATCCGCGCGGCGAATACATCGCCGATCTGCGCAGCGTGCTGGTGCATCGCAACGACTAATCGGAGATAGACATGAACTTCAACACGATCAAGGTCGGCGACACGCTGCCGCCGCTTACGCTGCCGCCGATCAATCGCACCACGCTGGCGCTGTTCGCGGGAGCATCGAACGATCACAACCCGATTCATATCGATATCGACTACGCGCGCCGCGCCCGCATGCCCGATGTCTTCGCACACGGCATGTTGTCGATGGCCTACCTCGGCCGACTGCTCACGCAATGGGTTGATCAGCGCCAATTGCGCGAGTTCGGCGTGCGCTTCACCGGCATCACGCATCTCGGCCACCAGATTACCTGTACTGGCAAAGTCGTTGAAAAGTTCGAACACGAAGGCGAGCCGCGCATTCGACTGGAACTGCAGACGGCCAATCAGTATGGCGAAGCGAAAGTGCTCGGCGACGCCGTGATCGCCGTCGGAACCTGAGAAAACAAAGGAAAACTGAAATGGCAAAACTCGATGGAAAGGTCGCGCTCGTCACCGGTTCGGGACGCGGCATCGGCCAGGCGATCGCGCTGAAGCTCGCGAGCGAAGGCGCGCGCATCGTCGTCAACGATCTCGATGCGGACCCGGCACATGAAACGGTCGAACTGTTGAAGAAGAACGGCGCGGAAGCGGTAGCGTGCGTGGGCAGCGTTACCGCGCCCGATTTTGCGGAGCGCTACGTCGGCGCGGCGATGAAGTCGTTCAATGGCATCGACATTATCGTGAACAACGCGGGCTATACGTGGGACGACGTGATCCAGCGCATGAGCGACGAGCAATGGTACGCAATCCTCGATTGCCATCTGACCGCGCCGTTCCGCATCCTGCGTGCCGCGTATCCGCACATCAAGGCGCAGTGGCAGGCAGAAAGCGCCGAGGGACGCGAAGTGTTTCGGAAGATCGTCAATGTGTCGTCAGTGTCGGCATTGAACGGCAACGCCGGGCAGATGAACTATTCGTCGGCCAAGGCGGGCGTGATCGGTATGACGCGCGCCTTGTCGCGCGAATGGGGACGCATGAAGGTCAACGTGAACGCCGTGGCCTTCGGGCTGATTCATACACGCATGACCGACGCTGATGCCAAGGAAGGCGCGACCGTGAAGATCGAAGGACGCGACATTCGCGTCGGCATCAATCCCGAACTGCTCAAGACCCACGCGCAACGCAATCCGCTGGGACGCGGCGGCACGCCGGACGAAGCGGCGGGCGCGGTGTATCTTTTCTGCACGCCGGAATCGAATTACATCACGGGACAAGTCGTCGCCGTGGCCGGCGCGCCGCAGTAAGCACCCTTCTCTTCGTGCAGTTTGTTCGAATCACGCGCCGCGTTCGTTCATCGACGGAAGAATGAGCGGCGCGGCGGCGGTTTAGCGAGGCTCGCCATGACAGCATCGTCCGATTTCAAGCCCCGGTCCGCGTGGACCATGACCATTCTGTTGACGGGACTCGCGCTCATCAACTTTCTCGACAAGGTGGTGATCGGCGTCGTCGCCGTGCCGATGACGAAGGACCTCGGTCTGAGTCATGCGCAGTTCGGTCTGGTCGCCGGCTCGTTCTTCTGGCTATTTTCCCTGTCGACCATCCTCGTCGGGCTGATCGCGAATCGGGTGCCGACCCGCTGGACGTTGCTCGCGATGGGCATCGCCTGGGCCGTGCTGCAAATTCCCCAGGCGCTGACGGCGAGCGTGTTCGCCTTGCTGATGTGCCGCGTGTTGCTGGGCGCAGCGGAAGGGCCGTTTATGCCGACCACCGTGCACGCGCTCTACAAATGGTTTCCCGACAAGAAACGTAGCCTGCCCGTCGCAATCGTCAGTCAAGGCGCGGGTCTCGGCTTGTTGATGGCCGGCCTGCTGATCCCGCTCGTCACGGCGCGCTATGGCTGGCGCACAAACTTCTTTCTGCTGGGCGCAGTCGGCGTGGTCTGGAGCGTGCTGTGGTTATGCTTCGGCCGCGAAGGCAATCTGGACGTCAAGCCCGCCGCCGTTCTTACGCAATCCGCCGCCCCCGCTCCGCGTCGCACCTTGTGCAAGACTTTCGCCGATCCTTCCGTGCTGTGTGTATTGATGCTCGGCTTTTCGGCTTATTGGTCCCTGAGCCTGTTGTTCACCTGGCTGCCGACTTACCTCGAAAAAGGGCTCGGCTATGCGAACGTCGAAGCGGGCCGGTTGTTCGCGCTGGTCATCATCGCCGCGACGCCGATCAACCTCGGGCTTTCGTGGCTGTCGCAAACCTTGCTCGAACGCGGCGTCGGCACGCGCACGGCGCGGGTCAAGCTCATCAGCATCGCGTTTCTCGTAAGCGGCGTGATTTATGTGCTGCCTCTGCTGATCGACCTCACGCATATGCAGAAGGTGTTGCTCATGGCAGTCGGCGCGGGACTACCGACCGTGGCCTTCGCCATTGCACCAGCGTTGCTGGCCGAAGTTGTGCCCGATCGTCAGCGTGGCGCGACGCTCGCGTTCTATACGGCTATCGGCAGCCTCGGCGGGGCAATCTCTCCTGCGGTGATGGGCGGCATCGTACAAAAAGGCAGCTCCATGACGGCCGCGTGTGAACTAGGCTTCGCAACCTGTTCGATTCTCGTCGTGCTCGCCGCCCTGCTCGCGTTGCGCTGGTTGAACCCGGATCGTTCGAAGCAAGCGCTCGCGGCTTCCGCGATTCCGACTCAATCGAGCGCAGCCTGATTTCGCAAAGGAATCGATTATGCAGAAAACAATTGAACGCTTTTACATCGATGGGCAATGGGTAACGTCGCTCGGTAACGATGCGTCGTCGCATCAATTCTTCAATCCCGCCGATGAAAGTCTGCTCGGCACCGTGACGCTTCGCGGCAAAGAAGACGTTGGTCGCGCCGTGGCTGCCGCGCGCGCGGCATTCCCGGGTTGGTCCGAGAGCACGCGCGAAGAACGCATCCGCCTGCTAACGCGCATCATCGAATATTATCGCGCACGGATCGACGAGATCGCGCAGGCGGTGCACCTCGAGATCGGCGCGCCGATCGCCTTGTGCAAGGCCTTGCATGCTCCCATCGGGCTTGCGCAACTCGAAGGCGCGCTCAAAACTTTGCGCGACTTCCGCTTCGAACGAGAACACGGAAACAACTATGTGCGGCGCGAACCCATCGGCGTTGCCGCACTGATCACACCGTGGAATTGGCCGCTCAATCAGATCGCCGCGAAAGTCGCGCCCGCGATCGCGGCCGGCTGCACCGTCGTCCTGAAGCCGTCCGAAGCCGCCCCGCTCGACGCCGTGATTTTTGCCGAGATCATGCACGAAGCCGGTACTCCGCCTGGCGTCTTCAACATGATTTTCGGCGACGGCGCGGTGGTCGGCGCGGCGCTCAGCGCGCATCCCGAGGTCGATATGGTGTCGATTACCGGCTCAACGCGCGCGGGCATCGAAGTCGCCCGACAGGCCGCGCCGACCGTCAAGCGCGTCACGCAGGAGCTCGGCGGCAAGTCAGCCCTTATCGTGCTCGATGACGCTGATCTCGCCGCAGCCGTCAAAAGCGCGGTGATTCAATGCATGACCAACTCCGGGCAGACCTGTGTCGCACCCACGCGCGTGCTGGTGCCGCGAGCGCGTGCCGACGAAGCGGCGGCCGTGGCGGCAGCCGTCGTGGAACGTCTGAGCGTCGGCGATCCCGCGCAACCGACCACCCGGCTCGGTCCCGTCGCGAACCGCGCGCAGTTCGAACGCGTACAACACATGATCCGTACGGGCATCGAAGAAGGCGCGCGCGTGGCTGCGGGTGGCGCGGGCCGACCGCCGGGACTCGATCGGGGTTTCTATGTGCGCCCGACCGTGTTCGCCGATGTGCGCAACGACATGCGTATCGCTCGCGAAGAGATTTTCGGCCCGGTCATCGCGCTCATCGCCTACGAATCGGAAGACGATGCCATCTCGATTGCGAACGATTCGCCCTATGGACTCGCCGCCTACGTCTATTCGGGCGATGACGCGCGCGCGCGTCGCGTCGCGAACCGGTTGCGCGCGGGCATCGTACGCATCAACGATGCCCAGACAGATTTTTCGATGCCGCTCGGCGGCTACAAAACTTCCGGCAACGGACGCGAATACGGCGAAGAGGGTTTTTGCGAATACCTCGAAATCAAATCCGTGATGCGCTGACACTTCTTTAGGACGATTGAAATGAACTTCGACGTACCCAACGAATGGGTCGACTTCGGCGATGCCCTGATCCGCTTTATCGACCGCGAAGTCGCGCCGCTCGAACATGAGCATCGCGCGCTGCTCGATCACGAACATCGCGCCTATACGGATGATGGCCGCTATCGGCCGGAAGTGCTCGCTCTGCGCCGGAAAGTGCGCATGCGATCGGCCGAACTCGGTTTTTATACCGCGTTGAGCGATGAATCGATCGGTGGTGGCGGGCTCGGCGCGCAGGCAGCGGTCTATATTCAGGAACGTCTGAACGCGCATTGCGGGCCGGCGCGTCATCTCGTGCATACGGTCGTGCTGCCCTCGCCTTTTACCAATGGGCTGTCGCCTGTGTTGCGACACTTGCATGCCGATGTACTCGCATCCGTGCACGAAGGCATTGCATCCGGCGACAGGACGATGTGCTTCGCACTGTCCGAACCCGACGCGGGATCGGACGTCTTCGGCATGCGGGCGCGCGCCGTCCGCGACGGCGACCACTGGATCATCAACGGGACGAAGCAGTGGATCACCAACGCGCCCTACGCTGACTACGCGATGATCTTCGCCGTCACCGACGAGGAAAAAGCCCGTGCACATCGCGGCGGCGTAACCGGATTCTTTTTGCCGACGACGACACCCGGCTTTTCCGTTCCGAGCGTCATTCCGGTGATGGGCCACCACGGTTCGGAAACCGGCATCGTCTTGCTCGTTGATGTACGCGTGCCCGATAGCCATCGGCTCGGCCCGGTCGACGAAGGGCTATCCGTGGCAATGGACGGCGTCAATGCGGGGCGTTTATCGATGGCTGCAGGTTGTCTCGGTCTCGCGCAGTGGGCGCTCGCGCAGGCCGTCGAATACGCCAAAGTGCGCAAGACCTTCGGCCGTCCGATCGCCGATCATCAGGCCGTGCAGTTCATGCTCGCCGATTGCGCGATGGATATCTACGCCAGCAAGGCGATGTTGCGCCATTGCGCGTGGCTCATCGACGAAAGCAGGCTGGCGACCAAGGAAGTGTCGATCGTCAAGGCATCGGCGACGGAGATGGTCGGACGCGTCTTCGACCGCGCGATTCAGGTGCATGGCGCGATGGGCCTGACCAACGAATTGCGGCTCGAAAAAGGTTACCGGTATGCGCGCACTGTGCGGATTCCGGACGGCACGTCGGAGATTCAACGCCGTACCATCGCGCGCAAACTGCTGGACGGTGATATCGACTTCGCGTGAAAAAAATGCGGTGCGCTCATCGCGCACCGCATAAACATCACCGTAATGCAGTTTTAGAACTGCGACAGCGTCAGCATATTTTTCACCGACTTCACGCCCGGCACACCCTCAGTGGCCTTTGTCGCGAGCGTCATTTGCGACTCTTCCGGCACCGCGCCTTCGAGAATCACATCGCCATCCTTCGCGCGCACGGCAATGGCGCTGGACACGAGACCTTTCGTGCGCGCCAGCACTTTGACGATGTTCCTCTGAAGCTTGCGATTAGCGGCCTTCGCATCCTTTGCGCTAGGTGCGGACGCAGCCGATGTTTGCACGGCCGTTTGCGCCTGCACGCTGCCCGATAAGATCGCCGCGACCATCGCGCCGCACAGCGCGAGTTGCTTTAAGTTTGATCGTTTCATGGAATTCCCTGTTTCTATTTAAAAGCGATGCAGCATGCCGAGCGCAGCCATCGATTGCGAGGTGCCCTGCTTTGCGACCGTCAGCCCGGTCCAGCTCATCGTGGCCGTGCCGTTGTTCTTCATGTAGCCGGCGCGCGCATAGACCGAGACGTGCGCTTGGACAAAGCGTGGTCCCAACCGATCTGGAAGGCCGGCGTGTTGTCGTGCGCGCCACGCACGGCGCGCTCGAGCGCGGCGACTTCGAAGGTATCGAACGGCGTAGCCTGAATCGTCGCGCCGACCTGCGCGACGCTATACGAACGGACTGCGCCTAGACGCGCCGCGATCGAACCGCGCGGCGCATCGTCGGGCTTCGTGTAGATATAGAAAGCCTCCGTTTTGACACGTCTTGCATCGCGTGGCGCTCGATTTTCGTCGGTGCGCTGACCAAGGTAGGGCCGAATAACGATTAAAGCGATGCCGTGTGCGAGGTCGTTTCGGTAGTTCCCTGCCGGTTGCTTATACGTACCTAAACCGGCCGCGCAAGCGGGCCGGAGTAAGCCGAAGGGGACCGTTACCAAGTTAGGCGAGAAAGCACAAATCGCATGGGAACCAGCGCCCGGACACACGGCGAGAACACTCGCTACTGCTGTGCCAAGTCTCTGGTTCTGTGCCGGGGCCGGCCAAGAAGGTGCTTAGGATCGGACAAGCGGCTTTCTTTGGTTACTTTCTTTGCCGCCGCAAAGAAAGTGACCCCACCGCCGGGGAGGCGGTTACTGAATCAAAAAGCGCGACAAAAGAACCATCGCACGAACAACCGCGCAAGTTCTCGAGAGGTGCCAACAGCAAAAAACCCCTCAACTTCCCCTCAAAACACCCGTTAAACCAAAGACCGCAAGCGCAAAAAGAACAAACCGCCAGGAAAAGGCCCATTGCGCCCAGCACCCCCAAACGTTCGAGTTGGCCCAAAAAACTCCCTCTGTTCGACCCATCGCTTTACACCGGGATAGCCAACAATTCACCCTATCGAAAGGAGGCACGCATCCCAATGGCTACCACCACCGCAAACCCGAAAGATCTTGCTCCCGCCAAGGGCGGCAAGATGAAGAAGATGATCATCATCGCCGTCGGCGCGATCGTATTGCTCGGCGCGGGCGCCGGCGGTGCGTATTTCCTGCTCGGCAAGAACGCGTCCCACGCGCCGGCCAAGCCGGCGCCGGAGCCGCCCCCGGTCTTCTTTCCGCTCGACTCGCTGACGGTCAACCTTCAGTCCGACGACGGCTCCATGCACTATCTGCGCACCGGTCTTACGCTCAAGATCAAGGACGAGAAGGTCCAGGCATTGCTGACCGAGCACATGCCGGAAGTCCGCAGCCATATCCTGCTAGTCCTCTCCGGCAAGAAGCCCGACGACATCACGTCCGTCGACGGCAAGAAGAAGCTCGCCGAG
Organism: Candidatus Burkholderia verschuerenii; assembly: GCF_001189365.1. GTDB lineage: Bacteria > Pseudomonadota > Gammaproteobacteria > Burkholderiales > Burkholderiaceae > Caballeronia > Caballeronia verschuerenii. The sequence goes on from NZ_LFJJ01000025.1 coordinate 35,751, forward strand.
GAACTGCGCTCGACGGTCAACGCCGCCGCCAGCACGACTGAAAAGCCTGTGCAGGTTCAGGAAGTGTTGTTCACCGAATTCGTCGTTCAGTAACCCCGGATCGGAAGCATAGAGAGTCATGGGCCACGAAGAGTTCATGTCGCAGGAGGAGGTCGATGTCCTCCTCAAAGGCGTCACCGGCGAAGTCGATCAGGTCGTAGATGAGATCGCGGCTTCGGGTGTCCGCCCGTACAACATTGCGACGCAGGAACGCATCGTCCGCGGCCGGATGCCCGGCCTCGAAATCATCAACGACCGTTTCGCGCGTCTGTTGCGCATCGGCATTTTCAACTTCATGCGGCGCTCGGCGGAAATCTCCGTCGGCCCGGTGAAGGTGCAGAAGTACAGCGAATTCACCCGCAATCTGCCGATTCCGACCAACCTGAACCTGGTCCACGTCAAGCCGTTGCGCGGCACCTCGCTGTTCGTGTTCGACCCGAATCTGGTGTTCTTCGTGGTCGACAACCTGTTCGGCGGCGACGGGCGTTTCCATACGCGCGTCGAAGGCCGCGAGTTCACGCAGACCGAGCAGCGCATCATCAGCCGTCTGTTGAACCTCGTGTTCGAGCACTACACGACCGCGTGGAAAAGCGTGCGTCCGCTGTCGTTCGAATACATGCGCTCGGAGATGCACACGCAGTTCGCCAACGTCGCGACGCCCAACGAAATCGTGATGGTCACGCAGTTCACGATCGAATTCGGCTCCATCGGCGGCACGCTGCATATCTGCATACCGTACTCGATGATCGAGCCGATCCGCGACGTGCTCGCCTCGCCGATCCAGGGCGAAGCGCTGGAAGTGGATCGCCGCTGGGTGCGCGTGCTGTCGCAGCAGGTGCAATCGGCGGAAGTGGAACTGACGGTCGATCTCGGCGAAATGCGATCGACCTTCGACAAGCTGCTGAACCTGCAAATCGGCGACGTGCTGCCGCTCGAAATTCCCGAGCAGGTGACGGCCAAGGTCAACGGCGTGCCGGTGATGGAATGCGGCTACGGAATATTCAATGGGCAATACGCGCTGCGCGTGCAAAAGATGATCAGCGCGGGCGATTCGACGATGGAAGGAAAACATGAGTGATTTGATGCAGGAAGACGCGCCGGGCGCCGAAAAGGAAGAAGCGCTCGAGATGGACGACTGGGCGAGCGCGCTCGCCGAGCAGAACGGCAACGACGCGCCGACGGCCACCGCGGGCGTGTTCCAGCCGCTGTCGAAGGCCGCCGCGCCGTCGACGCGCAACGACATCGACATGATTCTCGACATTCCGGTGAATCTGACGGTGGAACTGGGCCGCACCAAGATCGCGATTCGCAATTTGTTGCAACTCGCGCAGGGTTCCGTCGTCGAACTGGACGGCATGGCCGGCGAGCCGATGGACGTGCTCGTGAACGGCTGCCTGATCGCTCAGGGCGAAGTCGTGGTCGTCAATGATAAATTCGGTATTCGCCTGACTGACATCATCACGCCGTCGGAACGAATCCGGAAACTGAATCGATGAAAAGACTGACCGCCGCCGCAACGCTCTTCGCCTCCCCGCTGTTCTCTTTCGCCGCCGACATGAACGCGGTGAACCATGCCGCGCAGATCGCCTCGGGCGTCGGCGCGGGCAGCGCGGTGCCATCGTTGGGCTTCGGCGCGGTCCTGCAGACGCTGTTCGGTCTGGCCATCGTCATCGGCTTCGTCTTCGGATGCGCGTGGCTGGCCCGCCGGCTGGGCTTCCAGGGCAGCAAGCGCGGCGGTCTGGTGAAGGTGGTCGGCGGTGCGTCGCTCGGCAACAAGGAGCGCGTGGCGGTCGTCGAAATCGGCGATACCTGGCTGGTGGTCGGCGCGGCGCCCGGCGGCGTGACGCTGCTGCATACGCTGCCGGCGGGTTCGGTCGACGTGGAAAACGTCGTGCCGGACGCGCAAATGTTGCAAGGCGGTTTCAGCAAGCGCTTCCGCGACGCCCTCGCCGGCGAAGCGAACAAGCGTTTCCAAAAATTCGGCAGCGGAGACAAGTAATGCGCTTCGCTACCCGCTTTGTCCCCCATCTCGCGCGCGGCGCGAAGCTCGCCGTTCCGGTCGTGATGGCGCTCCTGCCGTACACGGCCTTCGCGCAAAGCACGGCGGGTCTGCCCGCCTTCAACACCAGCCCCGGCCCGAACGGCGGCGCGACCTACTCGCTCAGCGTGCAGACGATGCTGCTGCTGACGATGCTGTCGTTCCTCCCGGCGATGGTCATGATGATGACGAGCTTCACGCGCATCATCATCGTGCTGTCGCTGCTGCGGCAGGCGCTGGGCACGGCCAGCACGCCGCCGAATCAGGTGATCGTCGGGCTGGCGCTGTTCCTGACTTTTTTCGTGATGTCGCCGGTGCTCGACCGCGCCTACAACGACGCCTACAAGCCGTTTTCCGAAGGCCAGATCGCGATGGATCAGGCGGTGACGCGCGGCGTCGCGCCGTTCAAGCAGTTCATGCTCAAGCAGACGCGCGAATCGGATCTCGCGCTGTTCGCCCGCATTTCCAAGGCGCCGCCGATGAACGGTCCCGAAGACGTGCCGTTGTCGCTGCTGGTGCCGTCGTTCGTGACGAGCGAGCTGAAGACGGGCTTTCAGATCGGTTTCACGATCTTCATCCCGTTCCTGATCATCGATCTGGTGGTGGCGAGCGTGCTGATGTCGATGGGCATGATGCTGGTCTCGCCCACGACGATCGCGCTGCCGTTCAAGCTGATGCTGTTCGTGCTCGTCGACGGCTGGCAGTTGCTGATCGGCTCGCTCGCGCAGAGTTTCGTTTCCTGAATTTACGTCGATTACGTCGATTACGTTGAGAGATAGAGTGAAATGACGCCAGAATCCGTCATGTCGATGGCCCATCAGGCGATGTACGTCGCCCTGATCCTCGCCGCGCCGCTGCTGCTGGTCGCGCTCGTGGTCGGCCTCGTGGTGAGCCTGTTCCAGGCCGCGACGCAGATCAACGAATCGACGCTGTCCTTCATCCCCAAGTTGCTCGCCGTGGCGGTGACGCTGATCATCGTCGGACCGTGGATGCTGTCCACGCTGCTCGACTACATGCGGCAGATGTTCACGATCTCGCCTGGCATCATCGGCTGAGCGCCCGCACGCGCCGATGTTCTCGGTCACCTATGCACAACTGAACGGCTGGCTCACGGCCTTCTTGTGGCCGTTCGTGCGCATTCTCGCGCTGATTTCCACCGCTCCCGTGCTCAATAACGCCGCCATTCCGGTGCGCGTGAAAGTGGCGCTGGGCGCGTTCATCACGCTGATCGTCGCGCCGACGCTGCCCGCTATGCCGCAGGTCACGGTGTTTTCGGCGGCGGGCATCTGGATCATCGTCAATCAGTTTCTGATCGGCGCGGCCATCGGCGTGACGATGCCGGTCGCCTCCGCCGCCGTCGATGCGGCCGGTGAATACATCGGCCAGCAAATGGGCCTCGGCTTCGCGCAGCTTTACGATCCGCGCGCGGGCGGCAGAGAGGTGATCGTCGGGCGTTATCTCAACGCGCTGGCGACGCTGGCGTTTCTTGTCTTCGACGGACATCTGCAACTGATCAGCGCGCTGATGACCACCTTCCAGAGCGTCCCCGTCGATGTCAACGTGATGGCGGCGGCATCGCACGCGCAGGGCTGGAAGACGCTGGCGGGCTACGGCGCGAGCGTGTTCTCGACCGGCCTGCTGCTGTCGCTGCCGATCGTCGCGGCGCTGCTGGTCGCCAATCTGGCGCTCGGCATTCTGAATCGCACCGCGCCGCAGATCGGCATTTTCCAGGTCGGCTTTCCGGTGACGATGCTCATCGGACTCACGCTGCTGCAACTGATGATCCCCAATCTGATGCCATTTTTTCAGCGCATCTTCGATTCGGGGATTGCGCAGGTCGGGCGAATCGCCGGCGCGATGTTCTGATTTCCTCTCTGCCGCGCGGTTCGACGCGACCGGCTGCGACTGTCGATCGGCATAGGGACGGCCAGCAAGCTGGCCGGTCCCCTGCCACACCACCCTGCCACACCACCCGGCGTGCGGGTCCGCACCGGGCGGTTCGGGAAGTTGAGGTTATGTGAGGCGAGGCATGCCAA
>NZ_LFJJ01000254.1 GCF_001189365.1 Candidatus Burkholderia verschuerenii
TTACCCGGAACAATGGACTCCAGTCGTCCCCATATCTCATCGGTCAGCAACATTCGACTCATCTTGATCGCTTACGCAAAAGATGAGATGTAAACACATTTCTTCAAATGTGAACAGAGCCTAGCGGGTACTAGCGGTCACTAAGCGCGCTTCTGCCACGTCGCGATGGCGACGCCCAGCACGGCCACGCCCATCGCCCACCACGCGGCGGGCGGCAGCACTTCGCCGAGAAAGAAGTAGGACAGCAACGCGGCGGCCGGCGGCACGAAGAAGAACAGCGATGCGACTTGCGATACGCGACCCGCGCGCGTCATCACAAGCAGCAGCGAAATGGCGATCAGCGAATTGCAGATGACGAGATAGGCCAGCGCGGCGATGAGGGTCGGGTTCCACTGCACTTCCACGCGCTCGAAGAGCAGCGCCATCGGTGCGCAAAATACGAAGCCGACGCTGTACTGCACGAGGTTCGACGTAAGCGGATCCTGCGCGGTGCCAAAGCGTTTTTCATAGAGCATCGCGCCCGTGATGCCGATCAGTGCGCCGACGGCCAGCAACACCGGGCCAATCGAATCCGCATGCAAGGCGCCGCGCAAAACGATCACACCACCCGCGCCGATCAGGCCGAGCGTCAGGCCGATCCATCGACGCACGCCCACACGCTCGCCGACGAAGCGCGGCGCGAGCACGCCGACGAGGATCGGTTGCAGCGACACGATCAACGCAATCACCGATGTGGCGATGCCCGCCGTCATCGACAGATAGCTGAGGCCGAAGTACATCACCTGCACGAGAAAGCCGACGACGGCGAGGTGCCGCCAAGCGCGCGCATCGGCGGGCCAGACCGGGCGTCTGAAAAAGCATTGGGTTTTTCGGTGCGAAGGAATAGAAGAGTAGCGATTGTCGTGAAAACTGAGATTGAACCTCCGAGGATACCGGCAATACCTGAAGGAAGTAGAGCCGTGCCTTCCGCGATTGCAAAATAGTAAAAGGCTGTCGCCATTACAGCCATTACGATCAAGTGCGGAAGACGCCGCACTTGATCGTAATGAAGCACGCGTTTTTTCCAGGCTACGAAGACCAATGGCAGAAAGCCGAAGAATACTCTCAGAAGAGTAACCTGTAACGGCGTGATTAGCTGCATGGCCCACTTCATATAGATGAAGTTCGATCCCCAAAATAGGCCAAGGAGAACAAACGCTAAGTGAGGTAGTCGCATACATGTATTCTCGTTTGCAACGCATCGTAAAGGTGCAGGCCTGCATCTTTGATACAAACTCGCCGATTTTCAGCATTATGCCTTATGCTGGAGACTTGCTATCCCGTTCACTGGCGACTGGTTTAGTAATCGCAAGAGTGATTCCCCCAATAGCAATAATCGCCGAGCCTAATGCGACTCCTAAAGTAGGCTTCTCGCCGAAAAATAAAAAACCAATCACGCCTGCGAAGATCAACCACGTGTAATCGATTGGACCGACAATCGAGAGTGATGCAAGGCGATATCCCTGAACGATACAATATTGAGCGGTCACCGCGATCGGTCCAAGCAGGGCAAAGAGCATCTCTGTTTCAAATTGGAGTGACCTCCACTGTATGAAGGCAGGGATAGCCATCAGAAGAATGCCGAACATATTTACATAGAGAAGGACTGTCATTGCGCGATCAAACCGCGATAGCATCTTAATCATCAGCCCCTCAACGGCCATCAGCGCCGCGCCAAGGATCGCTATGCAGGCTGGAAAGACATAGGCTAAGCGGAACGCTGTGAACGCACCACGTGATGCCATGATAATCGAGGCCCCAGCGCAGCAAATCGCGACGGCTCCAATGTGCTGCACAGTGAGCCGATCTCTCATAAATAGTACTCCTAGAAGAATAACAAAAACAACATAGAGCAGGCTGATGGCTGTAGCGTCCACAATCGGCATATTCGCTGATGCGTAAATTATCGCGCCACCTCCTGAAGCGCCAAAGATAGCCCTCCATAGGTGAGAAAATGGTTTCTTGCTTCTATAATTAGACAAATGCTCTCTCCGTGCAGCCACGACAGACAGAAGCGTTGCCAAACCGCCAGCGTATCGCAAGAAAAGAATTTGTAATGGACTTACACTCCACCCTGCAACAAACTTACCTGACGCAAAAATCAAAGAAAATAGTGCAGTCCCGATGGTCACCCAAGCAATCGCCTTGAGATTAGTGTACGTATGACGTAATTGCATTGCACTTCCTGAGGGGGCTCTTGATGTCTAATTGTGCTGAATTTGCCTGTAGTGCTCAAACGAATAATTTGTGGGGAGGTTGAGTAAAACTTATGCAGATCGGACGTCGCATTTCTCTCAATGCTGTACGGGTCTTCGTCGCTGTCGCCCGCACCGGGAGTTTGAAGGCCGCTGGTGCTGAACTAGGGGTCACGCCCAGCGCTGTGAGCCATCAACTTAAAAAACTCGAAGATGAGCTAGGCGTTATTTTCTTCAATCGAGGAAACAATTCTGTTTTCCTCACGGGTTCTGGTGAGCGGTTCTATCAGGACGTCGCATCGGCGATTTCGCTCATTGAACGATCGGCTGATGCTTTGTACCGTAACGAAGCCGAGATCAATGTGCAGGCGTCAACGTCACTAGCCCTGCGATGGCTTATTCCGTCTCTAGATCGCTTTCGTGATGCTTGCCCCAAAGTTCGCGTACGTGTGGAGACCGGATCTGCGTTAGGTTTTCCGTCCCCCCCCAACCTCGGATGTCAGTATTCGCTATTTCCGGGTCGGTGAAACAACCGAAGGGTGGGAGCGGCTTGGACGCGATTTTAGCCACCCGGTGTTCGCTCCGAGCCTGCTCGCATCGCGCATCGACGGATGTGAGATTCGCATTCAGGATCTGCCTATCCTTCAATGCGCAGTTGGAAATTGGGATTGGGAACTTTGGTGCGAGACGTTTGGGGTGTCTCTGTCTAACCTAACGTTTGCTCATGAGTTTGACACAGACGACGCGGCTCTTCATGCGTGCGTAGCCGGTCTTGGGGTTATGCTCGCGCCACCAATCCTCACCGCAAGAGAAATACGATCCGGTGCGTTGGTCACACTCTCCACATATGAATCGGTTGAGATGGGTGAGTATTGTTATCGGCGCCACTCTGATTCGATGGTGGCGCAAAATTTCTGCTTCTGGATGGAAACCGAAATGCGAGGCGGTAAATAAACGTCGGGAGGAAACATAAGCTATGTAGCGTCGCGCGGCGCTAAACTATACGGTAATCCATGCGCCAGTGACTAGCACGCCTGCGGCCAGCAACACGAAAAGCAACGCGGTGTTTATCGTTTTCACCATTAGTTAGTATCCCGCTTCTTTTTGATGGCGCACCGCCAAGATGGCCACCGTCCCGCCACTGAGGCGATAGAGTGCGACGTAACCACTGTCCCCGAAATCGATGAGCCATTCGCGGAACTCCGATTCCATGCCATCGACAGGACGACCGAGACGCGGCTGATGCGCGAGCACTTTGACGCCAGCGCGAATCGCTTGGACGGCGCGACGAGCAGCGTTTGCATCCTTTGGCGCGAGAAAGCGGTATAGGCGTTGCACATCGTTCAGTGCGGGCGGCGTCCATATCACTCGTGGCACTTAGGCGGCTCCGCATCCTCACCCGCTTCGAGCCGCGCCATCCAAGCGTCGGCTTCTTCGAACGTCACATGCAGGCCGTTCGCTTGGTAGGCGTCCCACGCTCGCCGGGCGTCCTGTTTGAATGCCTCGCGCTTTTCTTCGCGATCCACGTACTGTGTGATCGCTTCGCGCATGATCCAGTGTGCTGAGCGGTCTCGAAGGCCTGCAAGGCGCTGGAGTCGGGTTCTCAGTTCATCATCGAGTTTAATGGTCGTTGCCATAACGACACCTTTATTCAAACGTAATACCTGTGAATACTATACCGCGCTTTGTTACCCACGTCGCGCCGTCCGGGCAAGTAGGACCTTAAATTTTGGCTAGGCCAAAATAGGCCGCACTTGCGCATTCTTGGCCTGCCCTGCTACGCTAGGTCAGATAGACCATAGCCAAATTGGCTAGGTATCAGCGGAGAAAAGATGATTGGGCATAGCGATGACGAAACAAAGTATGTGGATTTGCTGCTGAAATATGGCGACTTTTTGCTACGCGCACGAGCAGCAGCGGGCTCATGGGAATTTGTCGGATGGAAGCTGGAGCAAGACGTCGCCGCCATTGAACGGAGGCGGCTTCCGCAACTAGCAAAACACTTTGGCGATACCCGGTATGAGTGAGTGCGCTCTGACACTATGGGAGGACGAAAAATACCTTCACGTCCCCGAAGAGCTATTCGATCTCTTGCCAGCGGAATATCGTGCGGCGTTGGAGGAGCGCAAAGAACAAGGAACTGATGCAATACAAAAGGTAGGGAAGGAACTCAATGGCCTGCTCAGGCTATGCAGCACTATTCAGACTGTGGCGAGCCTGCGCTACATGTATGACCGTCTACGAGCTACCACCTTCGAAATCACGACTGAGGGTGCTTTAGAGCAAGACATGCTGACAACGGCGTTCGTCGTGACCTACGCACGATTGTTTGGCAAGAGAGGCGGCGGAGCCGGAATTTCAAGTGGCGAGATACCCGCGCATCTGCGCAATGTTCACGACGCCTTGCTCGACGTACGCCACAAACGCTACGCGCATGACGGTGGACACGACTCAGTCGAAACAGGCATCCGGATCGACTTCGACGAAGCAGGATTTGAGCTTCAATTACAAATGCGCTTCGGTTTTTATGTGGGCGGCAGGAACGAGTGGCAAGACCTTCTCATTTTCCTAGACGAACATATGTACGAACGCGTGCAAAAGACGCTTCGCCGGCTGAAAGAGAAGACCGGGTATGACTGGAAATTTCCTGATGGACCTGCCCCCCAATGGGTAACAGACCAAAATAACCAAGGGGAATCTTGATGCCGACAGTACGCGTCGCGCGTATCTACATGCGTGTGAGTACCGAGCAGCAGGACATTAAACGCCAGGAAGAAATCGCCAAGGCCGCGAAGACGGCCGGCTACTATGTCGCCGGCGCTTATCGAGAGAAAGCATCCGGCGCACGCGCAGATCGACCTGAGCTGCTGCGCATGATCGCGGACCTGCAACCCGGCGAGGTCGTGATTGCCGAGAAGATCGACCGCATCAGCCGCTTGCCGCTGACCGAGGTCGAGCGCCTGGTTGCCTCGATCCGCCACAAGGGCGCTCGCCTGGCCGTGCCCGGCGTCGTTGATCTTTCCGAGTTAGCCGGTGCGGCCAACGGCGTCGCCAAGATCGTGCTCGAATCGGTGCAAGAGATGCTTTTGAAGCTCGCGTTGCAGATGGCGCGCGAGGACTACGAGGATCGCCGCGAACGCACGCGACAGGGCATAGCGCTTGCCCGGCAGGCCGGCAAGTATAAGGGCCGCAGTGCCAAAGCGACGACCCACACGCGGATTGTCGCGCTGCGTCGCGCCGGCCACAGCATCACCAAGACGGCCGAGCTAGCCGGATGCAGCGTTAGCCAGGTCAAACGCGTGTGGGCAATGCGTAAGCGCGAACAATTAGACCAAGACTTGTCGTCCGTCACGAGCGCGCCGAGGCCCGGATCGTAGATGTCGCACCGCACCGCACCCACGTCGCGGCGCTTTTCTTCGGACAATCGGGTCATTTTTACATCGGCGCTAACAGGTGGGCGTGATGCGGCATTCAAACCAGGCAATTACCTCGCAGAACGCAGCGCTGTTGGTGATGTTGATGGGCTTGACGCGTAACGAGCCGTCCATTGTGGAAGTCGACGATCTGCTGTATTCGAAGGGGGTGCTCGACGCGTACCCGCTGCCGGAGGCGTATCTGAAATCGGTGGATATTGGACAACCATCGTGCAAGTTCGCCGAGGTGCTCAGGCGGATCACGGCGGATCATCGCTGCGATAGTCGACTGGCTGAGATCGAGGGCGCGCGGGCAACGGGTACGATGAGCATGCGAGACTTCGACTTGCACCGGCAGTTGGCTATCCTTGATCACGGAAGGACTTCGTATTCCACCGCCAATGATTTCGCGCAGGCTTTGCAGGATGCGGACATGTCATTCTTGCTCAGTGTGCTCGACCGTCCGGACGATACCAACCGCGCGACCAAGCAGTCCGTGCGAGAGGTATTCGGCATCAAGCTTATCGGCGTTCGCGCCGCGGCACGGCGCCGGGCGATCTTCGAGCTGGCTGGCATTAACGCAGACCAGGGAGTCGTTGTCAGTCTCGCAGCGTGAGGCGCGGCGGGTTGCGCGCGAAGTAGCGCGCGCTCGGGAGCGGGCTTTGGTGTCGCAAGTCTGTACCGAGGAGGGTGCAGTCTTGACCGCGGCCGATTGGGTCGATCGCTCGATTGCGCAAGGCTTCTCGGAGACTGTGACATTCCGCCAGGATGCAAGCGTACGGTATGCACTTGCCGACCCGGTGCGACACCTGCAGGTATCACTTCGCGCCAACGACGGGACGCTCGCGTACGCGCGCGTCGCATTGGAACAACGCGCAAGCTGATTCCTTCTTTCAACCACCCGGCTTCGTGCCGGGTTTTTTTGTGCGCCCAGCATGGGCGCACTCTTGCGGGTGCAAGTCGCGCGGCAAGTTGACCACAGCGAGCGAAGTGAAGCGCAACTGCGGAAGGGCGACCGACCGTGGGGAGGAAGCGTGGAGCGAAA
>NZ_LFJJ01000255.1 GCF_001189365.1 Candidatus Burkholderia verschuerenii
ATCGCCTCCAGCGTAATGGCCACACGGTGCGCAAGAACCTTGCGGCTCGCCCAATCCACTACCGCCATCAGATACACGAAGCCGCGCGCCATGGGAATGTACGTCGTGTCGAGTGCGAACACCCGGTTGGCGCGTTCGATCTTCATGCCGCGTAGCAGGTACGGCCAAATCTTGTGCTGCGCGTTGCGTCGGCTCGTGTTCGGCTTGCAGTAAAGCGCTTCCATACCCATACGCTTCATGAGCGTGCGCACACGGCGGCGGCCAACTCCGAAGCCATCTCGTCGCAGCAGCCGCACCAACAACCGCGCTCCGGCGAATGGAAACTCCAGATGCAATTCGTCGATGCGGCGCATCAGCCGATGGCCGGCTTCGCTCACCGGCTGCGGCTGGTAGTACGCGCTTGATCTTGCGATGCCGACCAGCCGGACTTACTGCGACACCGACAACGCATGACCACGGTCAATCATCGCTTTGCGCTCAGCAATCCCGCCTTGTTGAGCGCGCCGTCATATGAAAATCATTTTCCAGAGAAAGCTGGCCGATCTTGGCGTGTAGGGTCTTCACGTCTACCGGCGGCTCGCTCGATACCGCGCCCGTCGTTCCGAACACGTCGGCTGCGCGCTCCTGCAACTGCCGCTTCCATTCCGTGATCTGGTTCGGATGCACATCGAACTGCTGCGCCAGTTCGGCCAGCGTGCGATCGCCCTTGACTGCGGCCAGCGCCACCTTTGCTTTAAACGCCGCTGAGTGCGTGCGTCGGGTTCTCTTCGTCATGTCCTCGGTTCCTTTGCGTCATGTCCTCGGTTCCTTTGCCTGCATTATCGCTGGCTCAGGCCCCGAACGATCCACTTATCCCGCTGTCCGACTTTCCGCGATCACCTCTGGCGACCACCGGTCCAGTGAACCGTGGCGATTGCTTCATTCGTGTTGTCGTCCAGATCAATCACGACTTCCTGAATGAGAATACGGGTCAGCCGCTGCTTTGTTCGCATATCGGTGCCCGGCGCATTCCACGCCGCCGGAAGATCGTGCGCGAGCGTCATCAACTGCGTTTGGTTGATCGCGGGCCGGCTTGCAACCTCGCGGGCCAGAAGCGCTGCGCGCTCTTCGAGGTGAGCGACACGTTCAAGGGCTGCATTCCAACGCGCTTCAAGCTCGCGTGCAACCAATCGTTTCGTCGGATCGACAATCTCATACCGGCGCGCGGCAAGAGAGGCTTCGTAGCGCGCTTCCTCGAGCTCGCAGGCTAACGCGCGACGCGCATCGTCGCCTGCGCGTGATGTTTGCTGTGCAGCGCGAATGGCCGCTTCCACCGCATGCTCCGAAACCGCTTCAAGAATTGCGGTTGCCACCGCTTTGTCGATACGTATTCCACCGATTCCTATGCAGCGAAATGCTCCGACATGTGCTTCGTCGCCACGGCAGTAATAGCGATGCGCGTGACCGGCTCTCATGCCGTAGTTGACTCGCATCATTCGACCGCACCGGCCACATCGCGCCAGGCCAGTCAGCAATGCCCGCCCGCCACGAGCAGATCGGCGGGAAGCCCGCTTCTTCATGTGTGTGTTCTCGGCAATCATCCTTTGATGCTCCTCGAACTGATCCCACGTGAGTACCCTGGGTGATGGTCTCGCAACAGGACGCTCCAGTCCTTCATTGGCTTGGAGTGGCCTTCAGTCTTTCGAGCCCGTCCGTCGACGACCGCAGTTCCAAACACATACGCCCCAGCATAAACCGGATGCTCCAGGATCTGGACGACCGTGTGATACGCAGGCCGGCTCCATTCGATCCGGATGCCCGCGGGCCCGCGTTACGGGCAGCTTGACGTCCGATTGTATGACCCATAGCAGCACCTGACGGGCACTGCCGAGTTTACGAAACTTACTACGGAACAGCACCCGGATGGCCTCAGTAACCCGCTCGTCTGGATCCATCTCGATCTGTCCCAGCTCGTTCCAGCAGTAGCCGGGAGGTAACGCGAAGCGCAATTCCCCGCGCCGGGCCTTCGAATCACGGGCGGCGATGCCGCGCTGCCGCAGCAGACTGAGTTCGTACTCCGACATCGTGCCTTTGAGTCCAAGCAGGAGACGATCGTTGACCAGCCTGGGGTCATAGATACGCCCATGGCCCGTGCAGATTCAGCGAGCGCGTACGACGATTCTGGCTCTCCGTGTGCTCCACTACCTGGCTCATGGTTGACTGCCGGACATAGACAACTGCACCGCGGCTGAGATGTTCAGCGGAGATCTTCTGGCTCATCGCTAGCTGACGACCTCATAGGAAAGGCGTCGTTTTCTTATCGCATGGTCGAACGCGAGGGAGATCTGGTGCAACGGGTACGTTTACCTGCTTTTAACAGCCTACTGATCGTCGACGGGATCGGTTAACTGATCGGTTTCAATGGCGGCAACCTGCACTTTCGACTCGTTTAACGCGTGCTACGAGCGTTGCGCATCATCCGCACGTCAGCTCACAAATCCCAGCTTCGGCGACAGCGTGGTTGCAACGGCTCTGCTCTACAGAATACTGCATTACTCGATCGCCTTCCCGATCGAGAGCCCATCGTATCGTCTGTGCGAGCATGCCGATCTATTTTATGATCACTTGTGCAATCGAGCATCTTCCTTGAATTCGACGCCTACAGAAACGCCACGTCGACGCCTAGGTGACCAGGCGTAGCGCGTGGGCGGGTATGTCGCGCCACATATGTATGTCGCTAAGACATGGCTTGCTCAGCCATGTGTGGCGTCATGGGCGCTCTGGCGAGTGAGGTCTTTCACGCGGTTAGCCATTTCATCGGCCGTGATCTCGCCGCGCTGACAAGCTTTGGAAAGAGCCTCAAGCGCTTGTCCCTGCGCCAACCAATGCGGATTGTCGGGCGTCGCGATATGCCTTGGCTGCCCGGAGGCCGCTGGGAAGGCGATACCCGTGACGGCCGAGTTTCGCTGAAAAATCTCGGCGAGAAGCTGGTCAACCTGGTGGGTGTAATCGCTCGAAAAATCCCGCGACACCCATACGGGACCGGCTGAAGTCGTCACGTCTAGCCCACCGACATGAGGAAACAGATCGAAGATGCGCGTGAGCGCATCAACATCCTGGGGCGTGATCTGGCTGATCCCCTTGCCGATCATGAGCAACTGCCAGGGGCGATCCGGCCGACGCTCTTTGAGGCGGGTTTGAACATCAATGTTCTCGCTCATGGAGGGCTTCCCATGGGTTGAGTAGCGGCACGCCGGTTATGCGGAAGTCCGCGATGTTGCGGGTCACGATCGTCATGCCATGGACGAGTGCCGTGGCTGCGATAAGGCCATCCCGGTAGGGTTGAGGATCGGGCACATGCAAGGGGGCGCTACGTCGCGCAACGGCCGTATCGACCGGCAGCACGCGATCAGCGAAAGCCGACAAGACAGACTCATCCAGCCAGCTGCGCAAGACAGCGGCTTGAGTCGGGTCTTTTCGCTCTAGCTGCAAAACACCGATTTCCAGTTCCTGAACGACGATCGCCGAAAGGAAAAGGCTGCTTTCATGAACCGTCTGCACCCATGCGACGACATTAGGATGAGCTTTGCCAGTTCTGACCTTTCGCAGCTCGGAGACAATGTTTGTATCAAGTAGAAACATCAGGAAAGATCGGCCGCACGGGCCAGTTCGCGGAATCGCGGAAACTCAATCTCGATGTCTTCGACACCGGCAGGCCATCCCAAGACATCGGCGATGCTGCGCCGACTACCGGTGATGCGCTGGTATTCCTCGATGCTGAGCAGGACATGGGCGGGTTTGCCCCGATCGGTGATAAAAACCGGCCCCTCTGAGGCAGCTTTCTTGGCCCGGCTGGTGTCCTGATTGAACTCCCGGCTCGATAGGGTGGTGATGGTCATGGGCGATATTCCTGTTTGTGTTTGCAGAAACGAACCGAATTATAAACTTTACTACAAAAACTTCTTTTGTCAATCCACCTCTATTTTTTTGGGCTGCGCAGAGGGATCAAGAAGCCGCCCGGAGGCCGCAGCGGAGCATGTTGCGCCGTGCGCAACGCAGCCCGTACAAGGGCGCGAGCACCGAACGGGCGAGGACGACGGCAGGCGAAGCCGATCCTTGACGCCTTGGAGCGGCCTGAGCCTATCGGGTGGGATACAGAGCGAGAACGGGGTGCAGGGGCAGCGCCCCTGCGTTGAACGGGTAACTTCACGCCCGAAAGGCGTGTCCATTATGAGCGCAGACGCGAAGCGTCGAGCAGGGGGATGCCGGGTGTGAGGCCGCGAAGCGGCCGGGGCGTCCGAAGGACGCGAGTCGGCGGGGGCGTAATCCCCCAAGAGGCGGTGAGGGCTTTTTGGACTTTGTTTGGATGGTTCCTAAAGACGAAAGTTATCCACAGGCTGAGCTATTTTAAGGGTTTTAATACTTGTTTTAGGGAAACGCTGATCAATGGACCAACTGGCCAAGTTGCAGAAGAGATGGCGTCGAAATTTTCAGATGACGAAGCGCATTGATGCCCAATTCGGTGAACTGGACGCGTGAACGAGATTCCTGTTCACGTTTTCCATACGCGTGACGGATTGCTCCCACGGACTGATCGTAAGAGATTTCGCGCAATCACCAGGTTTGCCAAAGCGCAACAGACTGAACAGTTGCGCGATGTTCTAGATTACTAGAACAGAATCGCGGCGTAGTTGCGCGCACCGTGAATGACATGCACCACGTCGATGCGCGCGATCGGCTCGCCGGTCGCGCGATAAAAGATCAGGTAGTTTCCGTGTGCGCGGTAGCGCAAGCCCCGGCGCTTGTAGCAAGGCACGAGCGGGAAGGCTTGTGGCATGGCCGCTAGGCTTTCGCACTTCTCGCGCAGTTCGGCGACGAAGGATCGTGCGCGGTTCGGATTGTCGCGGGCAATGTAATCGCCGATCGCTTCAAGGTCCGCCTCGGCGTCCGGTAGCAGTCGAACGATCATTTACCTTCGGCCATCCGGCGATACTTGTCATCCAGCCGGTCGAAAACCTCTGTGGCCGGCTTACCCTTGCCCGCGTCTGAATCAGCAAGGCGCTTTTCCATGATCGCATCGAAGGCCCCGAATTGCGCCTCGCGGTCTTGCAAGAGCCGCAGGCCCTCGCGCAGCACTTCGCTTTTCGAGCCATACCGGCCGGTGGTGACAAGTTGCTCGATGAAGGTTTCGAGCTTGGTTCCAAGTTCAGCGCTGATCATCGTCATTCCTCGGGATCATGTTACAGTCAACATAACACAATTATCAATTATTATCATTTTTTGGATATCCGATCCAAAGATGGATGCGCCCGATCTGGCCGGGTACGCGGTGAGCTATCGACACGGTACGCTCGCGAGTTTCGCCTTCGTTGCCCCGCGCACCCCTTCGACTTCACACACGAAAGCCCTGTAAAATCGCGCTGCTTCTGCTAGACATGGACTATGCGCCGGTACATCATTCGAGGCTCGAGGGTTTGCCGCCCTTCGGGTAGGTCAGTTCAACAACCAGTTCAACATCGGGCTCGTCATGGCGTGGTACGTGAGGATCGCACCTAATGCCTTGACGATGAAGATCTGCGGCGCAAGGCGTGCACGCAGACGATGGGCGGCACGGATATATTCGATGGGGGACATACCGACGTTCCTTGAGTTGTAATCCCTGGTCGGCGACCAGAGCTAAATTCAGTATGCTGACCGTACCCCGAAGTCAAGCTACCAGCGATTGCGATCAGGAAGATCGTCGACAGCAAGGTTCACGCTATTCTCGAAGCTGCCTTCGTCTCCGCCCGTGGCGGGAATGCGGGGAAACTGGATCGATGCGATTCCGTCGATGTAAACGCGTTTAGCAAGCTGCTGGAGCTTGCGATAGCGGGCTGCGTCGTTAAGCACGGTGTCGACGGGCCAATAGTCGCTCATCGTGATTTTGCCGTCCGCTATTTTCTTGGCGATCATGCCAAAAATCGGCCCGCGCTTTTCCCAATCATCTTCGTTGCGGGACAACAGGTCGATCAGAAATGCAGTGTCGACGGAGCCGATCTCCTTCCGAATAAGCTTGAGGAGGTCGCCCTCCTTTGCCTTCGGACGCCGCATACGGGCGTTCTAGATCTCCCCCGCCTTATCCAGCGCAGCATGGCGGTCATTGCCGGTCGGAATCCAAGGCGTCTGCATCCCGCAGTCCTCGCAGTAGATACAGCAGACCTTTTCAGTCGGCGGCTCGTAGGGCGAGCGTGCCTCCATATCATGGTATCAGGGGCCAAGCTCATGCCGAGGTGGGAGAAGTCTCTCTCCGGCGCTGACGGCCGGCCAATCAATCGTTGAGAAAACCCGAAAGCCCATGCTCAGCCGCAATGATCGCAGGGGAACAGTTCGTCAGTCATGGCGGGGTCCTAGGCTCTGTTCACATTTGAAGAAATGTGTTTACATCTCATCTTTTGCGTAAGCGATCAAGATGAGTCGAATGTTGTTGACCGATGAGATATGGGGACGACTGGAGTCCATTGTTCCGGGTAAGCCTGGTGATGTGGGTCGGCATGGTGCAGATAATCGGTTGTTCGTAGAGGCAGTGCTGTGGATCGCGCGCACGGGTAGCCCGTGGCGTGATCTGCCCGAGGAGTTTGGTCGATGGCATACGGCGTACATGCGTTTT
>NZ_LFJJ01000256.1 GCF_001189365.1 Candidatus Burkholderia verschuerenii
GCGCTGCTGCATAGCGGCCGCGCGGCGTTCGGCGCTGCGGGCTACGCCCTTCGCGCCGCACGTCGCACAGAAGGATCAACTGAAACCACCGGCATCCGATTTCTGCACAACTTGACGCACACAACTCAACACGTAGACGTAGGTTGGGAGATGGGGCATGGGGTACCTGTTCCTGAGCGCCGCAATCGGCGGTTATGTCAGGGACTATAGCGATTGGGCCCGTCGCGCGCCGCACTGTGCGATAAACGGTGGAAATGCGCGACGAACGGCGCTTGCATCTGGCGAACGTCCGTGCGTGGCGCCGCGTGCAAAGATCCAGAGGTGCGGCGCAGCCGCTCGCCAATGGTGTAACGCCGCCTCGAATTACGCTACCATCTCCGCAGTCCGCCTTCGCTCGCTGCCATGCCAAGCAAGCTGTTCTCTATCGCTTGAAGAAACGCTGCGACTCCAATTGCTCGCGGAACGGCAGATTGTCATGTCTTCTGCCGGTTCGGCTTCCGGATTGAATGTGCAGGTTCAACGACTCTTTGAACGTCATGGATTAGCTTTGCAAGTCGGACCCTCTGCGCCACAGCTTGCATCAATGATGGCGCTTGTTTCCGCAGGACTTGGCGTCGCGCTTCTACCGGCGTCGGCGGCCACACCTTTGCGCGCCGGGGTTCGCGATATGTCCGTTTCCAAGTCCGAAGCTCACATCGATACGCTCGTCATCTGTCGACAAGAGCGGTTACCCTGGTCGATCAAGATCATTCCATGGCGAAACCTCCGCTGCTCGAGGACTACGCAAGCGTCTGGATCTCAGATAAGACAGCCTTGATGGATCGTGGGACTGCGCAATTAAGGAAACGCCGCAAGATTGTGCTCGCGGAGGCGGGCGCGACCTGACGCTAGCTTCTCGATTCGTCGCTACATGCCCTCAATGTCTCTTGTGGAAGATTGGCGGCCATGAATCTGGCTAGGTCAAACATGCCATGCGCATGGACTGAACCAGAGGGAAGGAGTGTCCGCCAACTCCAGTTTTCGCGATACCGAATGTCGAGCCAAATTTGTCCCTCATTCCTTTCGTCGCCCGGATTTTCAAGTCGGAGAATTGATCTCACGCTAGCCAGACTCTCGCCGCGGTTGTAGATTCGATAGATTGTGAGCCCTTTCGCCTGCTCCACTGAACCGGGCACACTTCTTTTTCCCGAGACAGGGGAGGTGTCAAAAGCGTAGACGACCCTCACCTCGGGAACACCGCTTTTCGCCGACAGTGAGTAAGCGAACCGCTGCGCTAGGCCGCCGCCAAGAGAATGCCCCGTAGCGATAACGTGGGCTTCCTTCAGCCAGGCCCATTGCGGTTCTGCTGCGCGTCGTTGATACTCGGCGATAAACGTCGGCACGAACGTATCGGTTAAGACCGAGTATTCGTCGATAGGATTGAACGGCCTCAAGAACCATCTGAGATTGGCCTTCCAGTCGTCGAGGCTGCTCGCAGCCGTACCGCCGAACGCGACGACCACTTCTCCGGAAGCTTGGTTGGACCAAACTTCGGCTCTCAGGTGGACCTCGCGCATTGTTTGCGCCGCAGAGGCGTACCGTTCAGGCTTACCGTCTACTCTTGGCGGGGCCTTTAGAACCGGCATGTCGTCGGCCCAGTTCATCCAGCCCCTTCTAGAAAGGAACAGGTGAGGCTCAGGACACGTTGCCGTCGTTTCGAGCCGCTTTCGTTTTGGATCGTCTGAGTCCTGATACGCGGCCACCGCAGCTCAGGCATACGGCCAGTGAATTTACGCGGCGTCTGGTAGAGGCTTCCAGAAGTGAAGTTTTCCGCCGCTCTCACGGATATAAACGTCGGCCTGCGTTTGGTCCGTGCTCGCGCATCCGGTCAGGCACACCAGACATCCAGCTAGATTGAGGCATATGAAGCTCTTATCAAAGCGCGCCATGACGAAGTCCAGTCCTTTATAACTCACATGCACGCAAACTGCGTAGCACGCTCAAGCAGCCGCACTCCTTGCTCGAACGCTGAGCCTTCCGCCAACCCATGGTCGAGGCCAACGACCAGGCACTCTCGCAGTCGTACGAGGTCGCTCGTGGCGGCGGCGCGCCGTAGTGCGGCGGTCAAAAGAAGCGGCGCGAGCGCGACCTGACCGACCGGAGCCAACAAGTTGATCGCGACGAGCCAACGCGGTGTTCGGTTCTCGCGATTGAGCAGCCGCGTGATTTGTTTCAACACGTTCGGATTGCCGACACGCGATGCGGCACCTTGCGTCAGGGCGACCGGCCGCGCACGGATCATTGCTGCGCAGAGGAATGCCATCACATAGGTCGTGTGATACGACGTGCGCAGAACGTGCTGGCTCCAAGGCAGCTCACCGTTCGCCTCGTTTTCATGCGAGTACTCTGGGCCGGGCAAGAAGCCGTTCTTATCTTGCACGGCTGCCAGCAGTTCAAACGCAAACACGGCCGCTGGAGTCCACGTGAGGCCCGCCATCGGCCAAATCCACAGCACCTCGGCGACGAGATCAAGGTTGTCGGCGTCCAACGACAAGGCCAGGGCGGCTTCAGCGTCTTCCACCATCTGCGCCTGGCCGCGCGGCCTCGCCACGCCGCGCTGGCCCATGTCGGTCGCGTGCAGCAAGACGTGAGTCAAGGCGTAGAGGTCGTTGCTCGATGCGCGCAATGCATCTAATGGACGCGCCGCGACGCTACGACAGAGCAGCCCCCGATCTGGACTACCAGATCGGGCTGCGCCGGCGCGCACTTGTAAGAGCCATTCTCGCTCAAGGTCCTGGCCCGCTAAGCGCTCACCTGCGGCACTCTCATTGCTGCCCAGTACATGAGTGAGAAGAGCGTCGAACGTGGCATCGGCAACGCCAAAGTCGGTCAGCACGGCGTGCGCGGCAGCATGCTCGATTGCGCATGCAGGCTCACGACACAACGAAGCTCGTACGCTCTCTGAGCGCGCCAGCGGTGCTAACTGCGCAGCCAAACGGTCAATGCGTGCGGCTAAGTCAGGATCGACCGCGCGCAGAAAGGCGCAGCAGCGCAGCAGTAACGCGCTTTCGGTAACCACCTTCTGCAGTAACAGCAGCCGTTCTCCGGGCGGCGCAGGACTGGAGGGATGCTCCTTGAGTGCGGCGGTCAGGGTTTGGTCGGCCATCTCAAGCGCGAGCGTGACTCGTCGCCGGAGGTCACACTGATCGAGATACAGCCCACCATTACATTCGGGGGCGAGCCGCGCGAAATACAACACCGATCCGCCGCGCAAGTCATGCCTGCGCATCGCGCTCGCCGACAACGGCGACGCGGCCAATGTCAACGATCTCCGGCTCTGGCCAGCCGCAGGCCCAAATGCATGGCTTCCTGATGATCATCATCAGCTCTTCCCCGGTCAGCGCCGCTTCCTAGCCGTGCTTCGCCATCACGCCACCGATGGCCTCCAGGTTGATCGCCTTGCTTTGGATCAGCGCCTCGACGACGCGCTGATGGAATGCACTTCGAGGATTGCCCATAGCTATCTCCTGCCACCCGTTATTTAAAATAGGATAACTTATTACCAATTAAACAATGTCTGCAGCGCCGAGGACCTCGTTCAGCTAATTTTCGAGCGTGTCGTGCCGCTGATGAACTTGTAAAGTGGTGACTGGATATTAGGCAAAATTACATTTGTTTCAAGCTCACTCGACGATTACGGACGCGGTGTGTGCGCTCGGGCACATACCCTTTTTTGGTCTCAGTTCGAGGCATGCAATGAATTAAGCGTTGAGTCTGGCTTTACACCGTTGGTGGGTGCGCACGCGAAGGGTAGACGCGTGAGGCGACGGTGCGATCGACACGTTTCAAAAGACCTATGTGGCATCTGGTGGTGCGATAGACGAGCGGATGTGAGCGGTGTAATAGACGCATTATTGGGGGGCATCGCGTGGCAGGAGTTGGGACGCCATCCCGAAAGCCTGCGGCTCGCTCCGGGTATCCAGCCTGTGCAGGCTACGGGTCCTCTTGTTGCGGCGCGGCTCTCTTGCGCTTATGCTATTCATCCCGGTACTCGGCGCATTTCGTGCACTGCCTCCTTGCGACATGGCGAAATACGACTCCCTCGAAACTCATCTACGAGACCTGAGCGGCAATTTCGTACGGCTCACGTTTGCTGAGATCAACGAGATTCTTCCGTCGCCGTTGCCGCGCTCGGCTTACGAGCATCCGCCGTTCTGGAGCAACACCACTGAAGGGCGCACACACGTCTGGGCGGACGCATGGCAACGAGCCGGATGGCGCGTGACGGGCTATAGCCTCGAACAGCGACACGTTGACTTTCGTCGCTTCCAGGCTGCGTCGGCTGACACTCCGCAAGGCCGCGAAGACAATGCTGGCGAGACCCGCGGTGTCGAACCGAGCCTGCGCGAGGCTGCGCCGGCGGCCAGTTATGGCGATGGTAGGCAAGAGAGCGAGGAGCGACAGCTCGTCGCAATCAAGACACGCCGTGGCCAGCCTGATTTCCGTGAGAGACTGCTGCGCGCGTATGGCGCTGCCTGCGCAGTTAGCGGCTCATCGGTCGAAGCGCTGCTGGAAGCGGCGCACATTGTCCCGCACGCGCTCGCAACCAACTACGCCACCACGAACGGAATGCTGTTGCGTTCGGACATACACACGCTCTTCGACCTTCACCTGATTTCGGTTGACTCTGACTATCGCGTGACCATTTCGCGGTCTCTTGAGTGGACGGAGTATGCGCAATATCGCGGCCGGCGCCTTGTCGCGCTTCCCATCGATCTTCAGGAACGCCCTTCAACGGATTCCCTGAAACGCCACCACAACCTGTTCATCGCGCGCGACGAAGCGCTAGACGAATGAGCACAGCCATCCGCGAGACCCAACGATGAATATTCAACCCGTATCCGTACGGACCGAAACCCTTTTTCTCCTCGATCGCAATGTTGTCGCGATCATCAAGACTGCGGTGTTGAGCAAGGAACAGCCGGATGATAAAAAAAAAGCCGCCCTTGAGGCATTAAGGGCAATTGATTTGCCGCAGTACAGCATCAGCCCCATCCTTTCAATTATAGAGGGCGAAAAGGGACGTGAAGACGACGCCCATCAAAAGGCCCTGTGTCTGAAGACAGAGGCAGATGCGATCGGCGAGTTCTTCAAGCTGGCCAACACGGACGCTGCGCATCTTGGCGGACTGAAAAGCCTTGCGTCCGAGATTTTTGCTGGCGTGAAAGAAAGCCAGTGGGACAATCGAGCAGACTTTCTCGGGATGGCTGCACCGCTGGTCGTACAGAAGGTGGCAACGGAAGACCGCAGGCACGTCGAAGACAAGCTGGTCGAACTCGCGGCCGCAACCGGGCTGGCCGCCAACGATGCGATCGTGATGCTATTCCTGGCCTGCCTTCACGGCAGCAACGACGCGCGCAAGGTCATCAAGCCAGCGAAACCGAACCCTTATAACGCACTGTCGGATCTCCATGTCATCCCCCGCGTCGGCTTGATCAGAGCTGTCGCACGGCAGCTGCCTACGCCAGTCAACGTCTTGTTCCGGACATTGGACGAAGGCTTGTTTGGCGTGTTGTCTAAGGTGGACATTGTGCTTAGCCACCTCACTGACGATGGCGAGCTGAAAATGCAGATCCGGTACAAGCCTGAGTTATTTCCCGAACTGGCCCTTAAGGACGCGATCATCATGCTGCAGCGACTGGCGGACATCACCGCGGCGGCTGTTGAGGGAAGCCGTTAAACCCCTGGGATGTTTTCTGCCGGGCCCCGTAACGCGTCCCCACGTGTTCAAAGCGCGGCAGTTTGCGAGCCATGTCGTTCTGCCGTCGAGCATTTCGAGCGTGCTGAGAAGAACGTTCCTAATTCGGACAAAAGTCCGCGAGCGTCCATATTGGGGCTTGCGCATTGGCCTGCCGACAACGCATCTGGCAGAAGTTCGGCTTCTGCACATCCCCTTACCGAACTTCTCAAATCGACTGTCACGATGCCCCTCCCGCGTTGTGGTTGACGACATCCTAATCAGAAGCGAGACAATCGACGTCCATTTTCGGAAGATATTTGAGGTCTGCGCGAGATAATTCGATATGTGCGGCCGAGCCGGAGCAGTGGGGCCGCTCCAGAGCAACCAGATACGCGGCGATGAAAAGAATAAACCACATTGAGGATCGATGTCCGAGACCTAGAAATCCACGGTCGGCTAGTTTTTTAAACTGTTCGCCGCGACGAGTTGGTCCAGTCGTTCAGACGCGTTAAGGATTTCGCCCAACCGGACCTCTCGTAACTGTCGATCGTGTTCGTTGACGATCGCGATCAAGGGTTCCACCGTTGCCTCATCGAACACCCACTTCCCACTGGCTTTCCCGCGTCCAGTATCGAAAGTACGCGCTGCTCAACTTGGGGCACGAAGGCAAGTTCGAGCAATTCGAATCCTGCCTCGGTGACGAAGCTCGTCATTAACACGGTTTGTACAAGGGTCGTGACATGCATTCCTAGTCGACCCTGAACAATCCTCAAAGCCTTACGCGATAAGGCGTTACAGCCCAAACCATGTTGAGCGAATTGCAGGAAGCAGGCATATTAACGCTTGATTCCTGCATTTTTTGACGAGGTGCGGATG
>NZ_LFJJ01000257.1 GCF_001189365.1 Candidatus Burkholderia verschuerenii
GCATTCTTCATCCATGGCCTGATCGGCGCTTTGTCGTCAAGCACTCAAGGTAGGAGCCCGGTGCCTAAATTGGGCACGCCGGGATCTGTGCGGGGGGTGTTCAGTAATGGACATCCCTACCGCAATCTCGCATCATCCAGTAAAATGTCTGCTTTGAGGCGAGCCCAAGAAGCACGCCTGTCAAACCAAGACGCGCCGCTTGAACCCGAGCCACAAGCCCGGTAGAGAGCACCCGATCAATTTTTTGCCGAAAATTCGAAAGGTGACGAATGAACATGCCTAGCGCGGAATTCTCCACGTCGGATACCACACCTCCTCAAGAAGCTGACTCCATCGGCGGCACCGTGCTCATGCGCGCGCTGGCGGATGAGAACGTCGAATTCATCTGGGGTTATCCCGGCGGCTCGGTACTCTACATCTACGACGAGCTGTACAAGCAGGACAAGATTCAGCACATCCTCGTGCGCCACGAGCAAGCCGCAGTCCACGCCGCCGACGCCTATGCGCGTTCCACCGGCAACGTGGGCGTGTGCCTCGTGACTTCGGGCCCGGGCGTGACCAATGCCGTCACCGGCATCGCCACGGCCTATATGGATTCCATTCCGCTCGTGGTCATCAGCGGCCAGGTTCCGACCGCGGCCATCGGCCTCGATGCGTTCCAGGAGTGCGATACGGTCGGCATCACGCGTCCCTGCGTGAAGCACAACTTCCTCGTGAAGGACGTGCGCGACCTGGCGGCGATCGTCAAGAAGGCGTTCTACATTGCGCGCACCGGCCGTCCCGGTCCCGTGCTGATCGACATTCCGAAGGACGTGTCGAAGGCGCCGTGCAAGTACGAGCCAATCAAGAGCGTGTCGCTGCGTTCGTACAATCCGGTCACCAAGGGCCATTCGGGCCAGATCCGCAAGGCGGTGCAACTGCTGCTGGCGGCCAAGCGTCCGTATATCTACACCGGCGGCGGCATCATTCTGGCCGATGCATCGCGCGAGCTGAACCAGTTCGCCGATCTGCTCGGCTATCCGGTCACCAATACGTTGATGGGCCTCGGCGGCTATCGCGCGTCCGACAAGAAGTTCTTGGGCATGCTCGGCATGCACGGCACGTACGAAGCCAACATGGCGATGCAGAACTGCGACGTGCTGATCGCCATCGGCGCGCGCTTCGACGACCGCGTGATCGGCGATCCGAAGCACTTCGCGTCGTCGCCGCGCAAGATCATCCATATCGACATCGATCCGTCGTCCATTTCCAAGCGCGTGAAGGTGGATATCCCCATCGTCGGCGACGTGAAGGAAGTGCTCAAGGAACTCATCGAGCAGCTTCAGCACGCGGAACACGGCCCGGACACGCAGTCGCTTAAAGCGTGGTGGGACGAGATCGAAGGCTGGCGCTCGAAAGACTGCCTCTCGTACGACCGCAAGAGCGAGATCATCAAGCCACAGTACGTCGTCGAAAAGCTCGCCGAGCTGATCGACGGCAACGCGTTCGTGTGTTCGGATGTCGGCCAGCACCAGATGTGGGCCGCGCAGTTCTATCCGTTCAACAAGCCGCGCCGCTGGATCAACTCGGGCGGCCTGGGCACGATGGGCTTCGGCCTGCCGGCGGCGATGGGCGTGAAGATGGCGCATCCGGACGACGAAGTGGTCTGTATCACGGGCGAAGGCTCCATCCAGATGTGCATTCAGGAGCTCTCGACGTGCAAGCAGTACAACACGCCCGTCAAGATCATCTCGCTGAACAACCGCTATCTGGGCATGGTGCGCCAGTGGCAGCAGATCGAATACTCGAAGCGCTATTCCAGTTCGTACATGGACGCGCTGCCGGACTTCGTGAAGCTCGCCGAGGCGTTCGGCCATGTCGGCATGCGCATCGAAAAAACCGCGGATGTCGAGCCGGCGCTGAAGGAAGCGCTCCGCCTGAAGGATCGCACCGTGTTTCTCGACTTCCAGACCGATCCCACCGAAAACGTATTCCCGATGGTGCAAGCAGGCAAAGGCATCACGGAAATGCTGCTCGGGTCTGAGGATCTATAACGCCGCTTCGTTGCGCGAGGCTCGCGCGCGCCTGTCTTCACAAAGGACATGTGCCGCGCGCGGGTTTTTCGAAACGAACGCTTGTCTGGATAAACATCGGGAATTGCACACATGAAACACATCATCTCCGTTTTGCTTGAGAACGAGCCGGGCGCGTTATCGCGTGTCGTCGGGCTGTTTTCCGCACGCGGCTATAACATCGAAACGCTGACGGTGGCGCCGACCGAAGACAGTTCGCTGTCGCGGCTGACCATCGTCTCCATTGGCTCGGACGACGTGATCGAACAGATCACGAAGCACCTGAACCGCCTGATCGAGGTGGTGAAAGTGGTCGACCTGACAGAGGGCGCCCACATCGAGCGCGAGCTGATGCTCATCAAGGTAAGGGCGGTCGGCAAGGAGCGCGAAGAGATGAAGCGCATGGCGGATATCTTCCGCGGCCGCATCATCGACGTGACCGAGAAGACCTACACGATGGAACTGACGGGCGCGTCCGACAAGCTCGACGCGTTCATCCAGGGACTCGACGCCACGGCCATCCTGGAAACGGTTCGCACGGGCAGCTCCGGCATCGGCAGGGGCGAGCGGATTCTCAAGGTCTGAGCACCGACCGATCCATCCCATCATCAAGCAGCGCAAGTAGCACACCAAATTCAACGCATCAGGACAAGGAACCACCATGAAAGTTTTCTACGACAAAGACGCCGACCTCTCCCTCATCAAGGGCAAGCAAGTCACCATCATCGGTTATGGCTCGCAAGGCCATGCACACGCGCTGAACCTGAAGGAAAGCGGCGTAAACGTGACGGTCGGCCTGCGTAAGGTCGGCGCATCGTGGAGCAAGGCCGAGAACGCCGGCCTGAAGGTGAAGGAAGTGGGCGAAGCCGTGAAGGGCGCCGATGTCGTCATGATGCTGCTGCCGGACGAGCAGATCGCCGAAGTCTACAAGAACGAAGTGCACGCCAACGCCAAGGAAGGCGCGGCGCTGGCCTTCGCGCACGGCTTCAACATCCACTACGGCCAGGTGATCCCGCGCGCGGATCTGGACGTCATCATGATCGCGCCGAAGGCCCCGGGCCACACGGTGCGCAACACTTACCAGAACGGCGGCGGCGTGCCGCACCTGATCGCGGTCGCGCAGGACAAGACCGGTTCGGCGCGCGACGTCGCGCTGTCGTACGCGGTGGCGAACGGCGGCGGCCGTGCGGGCATCATCGAAACGAACTTCCGTGAAGAAACGGAAACCGATCTGTTCGGCGAGCAAGCCGTGCTGTGCGGCGGCACGGTCGACCTGATCAAGGCCGGTTTCGAAACGCTGGTGGAAGCCGGCTACGCGCCGGAAATGGCGTACTTCGAGTGCCTGCACGAACTGAAGCTGATCGTCGACCTGATCTACGAAGGCGGCATCGCCAACATGAACTACTCGATCTCGAACAACGCCGAGTTCGGCGAGTACGTGACGGGCCCGCGCATCGTGACGAGCGAAACGAAGAAGGCGATGAAGGCGGTTCTGGAAGACATCCAGACCGGCGAATACGCCAAGAACTTCATTCTGGAAAACCGCGCCGGCGCGCCGACGCTGCAATCGCGCCGCCGCATCACGTCCGAGCACCAGATCGAAGTCGTCGGCGAAAAGCTGCGCGCGATGATGCCGTGGATCGCGAAGAACAAGCTGGTCGACCAGTCGAAGAACTAAGCTTGATTCGCTAGTCACGCTTTTTGCTACATGTAAAGCCGCCCGGAGACCCTGTGCTCCGGGCGGCTTTTGCTATCCTACGTTTTTTAAAAAACACTGAACTCGTTCATGAACTATCCCCATCCGATCATCGCCCGCGAAGGCTGGCCGTTCATCGCCATCGCGGCTGTCGTCGCCATTCTGGTGCAGGCGATCGGCGGCTTCGGCTTCGTCTGGATCTTCTGGCTGATCGTGATTTTCGTCGTCCAGTTCTTCCGCGATCCCGCCCGGCCGATTCCCGCCCAGCCGAATGCCGTGCTGTGCCCGGCGGACGGCCGTATCGTCGCGGTCGAAACCACGCAGGACCCGTACGCGGGCCGCGAAGCGCTCAAGATCAGCGTGTTCATGAACGTGTTCAATGTGCACTCGCAGCGCTCGCCGGTGGACGGCGCGATCACCAAGGTCCAGTACTTCCCCGGCGCGTATCTGAACGCCGCGGTCGACAAGGCATCGATCGAAAACGAACGCAACGCGGTCGTCATCCAGACGGCGGCGGGGCACACGGTGACGTCGGTACAGATCGCCGGTCTGATCGCGCGACGCATTCTCTGCTACGTGCACGTCGGCGAGCCGCTGACGCGCGGGCAGCGTTACGGCTTCATCCGCTTCGGATCGCGTGTCGACGTGTATCTGCCGGTCGGTAGCCGGCCGCGCGTGTCGATCGGCGAAAAGGTGTCGGCTTCGTCGACGGTCCTCGCCGAGTTCGCGGAATAAGGCCGGCTTTCGGTTCGGGCAGGACTCGGAGGACTCGATGGCGGCATTCAAACCGCGCCGTAACCGCATGAACGGAGCGCCTCCTCGGGCGTTCCGCCGTAACAAATCCGCGCAGGACGTCGGCGTCGTCGAGACGCGGCGCGCCAAGCGGCAGCAATTCCTCAAGAAGCGCGGCATCTATCTGTTGCCGAACGCTTTCACCACCGCCGCGCTGTTCTGCGGCTTTTTCGCCGTCGTGCAGGCAATGAACGTGCGTTTCGAAATCGCCGCCATCGCCATTTTCGTCGCGATGGTGCTCGACGGCATGGACGGCCGCGTCGCGCGCATGACGCATACGCAGAGCGCGTTCGGCGAGCAGTTCGACAGCCTGTCGGACATGGTGTCGTTCGGCGTCGCGCCGGCGCTCGTGATGTACGAATGGGTGCTGAAAGACCTCGGGCGCTGGGGCTGGCTCGCGGCGTTCGTGTATTGCTCGGGCGCGGCGCTGCGGCTGGCGCGCTTCAACACCAACGTCGGCGTGGTCGACAAGCGCTATTTTCAGGGCTTGCCGTCGCCGGCGGCGGCTGCGCTGATCGCCGGTTTCGTGTGGCTCGCGACCGATAATCGCGTGCCGCTCAAGCTCGTGTGGCTGCCGTGGGTCGCCTTTGCGCTGACCATCTACGCGGGCGTGACGATGGTATCGAACGCGCCGTTTTACAGCGGCAAGGCGCTGGACGTGCGTTACCGGATTCCGTTCGCGGGCGTGCTGCTGATCGTGGTGGCGTTCGTGCTGGTGTCGTCCGACCCGCCGGTGATGCTGTTCTGCCTGTTCGTGCTGTACGGCTTCTCGGGTTACTTCTGGTGGGTGTACATGGCGATGCGCGGGCGGCCGAATCCGGCGCGCAGCTCACAGCGGGATCATTGACGCGGCGGCATCGGATGAAGAAAAGGCGACGGATTCCTCCGTCGCCTTTTTTGTTTCCGCGCCCGTTTCCGGCGATTTAGCCCGAAACCAGCGTGCCGTTCGAAATATGCACGCGTTCGCCCTGACTGAACGGCGGCGGGTTCTTATACGTGAAGTAGCGCGTATGGCCGTTTTCCATCCGCACGCGGACCGAATAATCCGTCTCGCTGCGGATATACTTTTCGACCGAATTGCCCGCGAGACCGCCGCCGAGCGCGCCGAGGAGCGTCATCGCGGTGCGGCCACCGCCGCCGCCGAACTGATTGCCGACGACGCCACCCGCCACCGCGCCGCCGACCGCGCCGATCCCCGTGCCGTGACCTTCACGCTTGACGGCGGAAATGGCTTCGACGGTGCCGCAGGTCGTACACGCCGCCACATGCTGCGGCGGTTGCTGCTGGGCATAGGAAGGCTGCTGTGCGGGCGCTTGCTGCGCCTGTTGCTGTTGTTGCGCGGCCTGCTGAGCCGCCGCCTGCTGCTGTGCTGCTTGCTGCTGCGCCGCCTGAGCGGAAGGCGATTGCGTCGCCGCGCTCGGCGCCGCCGAATCGACGACAGGTTGCTGCTGCTGCGCGACCGCCGCCGTTTGCGTCTGCGGATTCTGCGCCGAATCGCTCGATACCTTCGGGAACAGTCCCGTCATGGCCGCCGTGGCGACGAGGCTCGCGACGACGATTACCGCGCCCGCCGCCGTCGCGATGAGCGGATGCAGCCGGCGCGGCTGATTCGATGCGCCGCCCGTGGACGGCGACGTGCTGAGTTTATTGGTCCCGTTATCCATTTTTTGAACCTCCAGTGCGAGGCGGATTGCCGCTGTTCGATCCTATTGTCGGGGAAACCCGTAATCCGCGCTTTTTCCGCTTGTAACAATTTCCCGGAAATCGGCGCGCATGGATTCAAGCACATCCGATGCCATGCGTGAATTCACGGCGTTCCCCGCCATGCGGGATGCTGAAGGTTTGAAACTTTTACCAGCAGTTACAACAAAATCGTTCAGACGATCGGCATAGGGACGGCCAGCAAGCTGGCCGGTCCCTTGCCACACCACCCTGCCACACCACCCGGCGTGCGGGTCCGCACCGGGCGGTTCGGGAAGTTGAGGTTATGTGAGGCGAGGCATGCCAAGACGATCGAAGTAGG
>NZ_LFJJ01000258.1 GCF_001189365.1 Candidatus Burkholderia verschuerenii
TCGCCATCGTCGATTGCGGCTACAAGGGAGTGGCCGTAGACGGCGTGAAGATCTACCACCCAGGATTGCGGTGGGGTATCACGCGCGGTCTGCGAGCGATGATCCGAAGGCGCAGCGCAATCGAGCCGGCCATTGGCCACATGAAGGCGGATGGCAAGCTCGATCGGAATTAATGGAAGACGCCCCCACCCGAAACGGCATCAGTGTGCCAAAGTGGACGTGTCGAAGCGACCACTTGAACGAGGAGAGCGCCCAAGATGAAGATTACGACAATTGGCATCGATCTGGCGAAAACCGTCTTTGCGATTCATGGCGTAAATGAACATGGTCAAGTGGTGTTGAAGAAACTGCTCAGGCGTGACCAGATGGCGGCGTTCTTTGCCAACCTGCCGGCGTGCCTAATCGGGATGGAGGCATGTGGCAGCGCCCATTACTGGGCTCGTAAGCTACAGGGCATGGGACATACGGTACGACTGATCGGTAAGCGATAGTTTCTGCCCGCCTAGCAGGTTCGATGGTGGAAGATCAAGCTTGCGTCCGCAATCCCTCAACTTGCGGACGCAACATGACCCCAGACGAATTTGATTTCCTTCCCCTTAAGGTCACCCACATCGACCAAGGCGGTCGGCGCTGCTTTGATCCCGAAGGCAAGCGGCGACTGATTGAGGCGTGCGAGCAGCCCGGCGCATCGGTGGCGGGGCTTGCGCTCAAGGCTGGCGTGAACGCCAACCAGCTGCGCAAGTGGATTCTGCTGGAGCGCAAACGGGCGGTGCGCAGCGACTGTATGGAGTTGCCCGGCACAGGCACGGCGCAATTCGTACCCGTCGTAGAAGTCGCCGACCCGGACCCGGTGCGCGCAAATTCAAGACCGCCTGCGTCTGGGGCTGTGACGCCAATGCTCCGAGCGCGTGAAGTGACGCGCGCCTCGCAGCGTCCGCCGTTGCCATCACGCCTGGTAGCGCAGTTGCCCAACGGGGTGTGTCTTGAACTTGAGTGTATGCAACAGGACACGGCGCTGCTCACAGCGATGATCGACGCATTGAGGAGCCGGTGATGCTGCGCTTCGCCGACGACCTGCGGGTCTATCTGCATCGCGAGCCAGTCGACTTCCGGTGCGGCATCAATACCCTTGCCGCTCTAGTTGAGAATTCGATGCGACTGGATCCGCTCGCGCGCGCCGTGTACGCGTTTCGCAACCATAAATGTTTGCGGTTGTGAAACCCGAAGACGGCGCGCGTGAGCGGGTCAAGCTGCATCGACTGCTCGACCAGCGTGTTCAGTCCGGCGCGGAAGTCAATCGGCTCGCGATGCAGGTACACCAGCAAGTCATGATCGAAGCGGAACATCAGGGCGCGCCCAGTGCAGCGATCATCGCACTCACGAGTGAAGCATCGCGGCCGGAACACTCTAGTTCGACGACGACTCCGTTGGGCAGCGTCGCTGACAGGCGCGCGCTCGATGCCGGGCGTGAAGGCTGGAACAGTTCGCGCCGCGGTGTCGATTCCTGCTCACGCGGCACTGCGACACTCGGGGCCAATATCGAGGGCGCGTCGTTGACCGTGATGACCGCTGCGAATGCCGACGGCGGTTGCTCAACATCAGAGGTCGCGTCAGCAGCGTGTTCTCGCCGCTCCTCCAGACGTACCCACTTGTGTAGCTGGTTTGCGTTCACGCTGGCCTTCAGCGCCAGACTAGCCAGCGATGCACCAGGCCGGCGGCAAGCCTCGATAAGCTTGCGTTTGCCCTCGGGGTCATACCGATGCTTGCCATCGGCACATGTTTTGATTACCCGCAGGGGAAGAAAGTCAAAGTCAAAGTCAATGTCGGTCATTATCTGCGTCCGCAATTCAAGTCTGCGGACGCAGCTTGCCTCTTTCTGACTGCCGAGGATAGGTGTGCATTATTTCGCGCTTACAGATCGACCATCGTAACAACAAACAAGGCGTTCAAGGACTGGTCGGAAGTGTTCCCGAACGCGGCCTGCGTCGTGTCACTGGTCGACCGTCTCGTGCATCGAGCCGAAGTGATCTCGATCGAGGGCGAATCGTACCGGCTCAAAGAGGCGCGCGAACGCAACGAAGCGCGGGCCCTGCAGCGCAAGACCCACAAGCCTGCCACAAAGAGGGAGGTCGCGTGATGAGTCCTGCCTTGCTGCCACCGGGGCGCCGTCGTGGCCTGCAGTTCGTCGTGCCCGACGACTGGACGCCTGAACGGCGCTCGCCGTGTTCGAGTTGCTCGAGGATCTGCTTGCCGTCGTGACCGACTTCTATGGCGTTCAGCTCCATGATCTACTGCGTAAGCAGCGCTCCCCGGAAGCGCATCGCCGCACGAGTGAACGCGATCCACCGTTTTGACATGAAGTACCGCCACCGAAAGCGAAGGGGCCGTATCGGCCCCTTCTTGCTTCAGAAACTCGCTCGGGATTGCGCCGCCCAAAAAGTGCGGTTTTACACCGCCGTCAACACTAGAACAGCACATGCCCCCAGCTGGGTGCAGTAAAGCAGGGGCGCCACGTCTGCCGCCACTGGCGCAAAATCAGTGGAACGGGGGGGGTTGTCGATATCGGCTTTGTCTGGATCCAGCATCTCATGCTTCGAATCCGGAGCTGTGCAGGTTGCAACGCTATGGCTGTTGCCATGCGGCGAGTTGAATCGGATACACTTTGACCCGAAGGCAGTTATGGTCACCCGATGAAAGACGACGAAATTGCTCTGCGGATCGAAGCGTTCGCCGCCGCCAATGGCGGCGTGGGCAAGACCCCGAGCTTTTAACGGGGGTATTGTCCGGCGCGTTGCGCGTAAACATCATCGCGCAGCGCCGGATCCTAAACAAAACGATTTCGTCATCCTCATCAACACATCCTACGATAGGTCGCCTGAGCGTGACAAAGCTCTTTTGAGGCGTTGGTGATCTGAATTGGCTGGCAACTCAAAACTTGGTCGAACGGAAATTAGAAAATCAACCTGCTCATCTGCCCTTCTCATTTCCACTCTCGTGGCAATCAAGCCAAAATCAGCTAATATGCGTGCAGTGCTTTTCCCATTCGAAGTGCGTTCCATGAAAGCGGCTAGCAACTCCTGCGAACAGTTGCTGATGTTGCTAGTAACGCGTAGCGTCTCGTCATTTATCACATTCTTTCTTTTGATCAACGTAGGCAGAAATCCAAAAAAACCCTTCGACTTTGCGACTTTCTCGTACTGAACTCTGGTGACATCATTCGCGAAGAATTGCGTAACGTCTGACCCCCTTGAGTTTTCTTTAAAAGTCCATTTATTGGGCTTGTACTTATTCATGAAATATCCATTCACATTTTCTGGATATGATGTAATTGTGAAATCATCGGATTGCAGGTGTGAAAATTCATTTTCGTTTCTAACAAAACTCTCTCGTTCGGTGGAAGATTTGGCTAAATTCTCCAGTCTCCGCTCCAAGTCTTTGAAAAAGTATTTGCCTTGTTGTTTGCTGTTATTTGGAGAGCCAGTTGCAAAATTTGAATTGTTCTCGATTTCTTGAGATGCTTCAACCTGACCTGTTCCACTCGTAACAGGCAATAACGCATCGCCCGGGCTACGTGAGATATATTGCCGCCACTGGGTAAAGGCTTTGCGAGCGAGGTCAATCCTATGCTCCGGGATTGGCGGGTAAAGTCCGTTATCATCGGCCAAATTTACTGGACTATTCCTTACCATCCTGAACAAATTGAGCCCGTCAATAGCCCCGGCGGGGTCTGGGTTGAGCCAGCGGGAAAGCCACGGCGCATAGTAGCGCAGCCCGTAGTAGTACAGTCCGGTGGCGTCGCGCTCCTGCCCTGAGTAGCGCACGTACTTGTACTTCGCCTCAGTGTCGCTGCGCGCGGACCAGACCGCGGTGCCGCCAAACGGGAAGTACTCCTCCCAGGTCAGGAGATCGGCCCGCGCGTCGAGCTCGAGTCTCGACGAGCCGATCTGGTCATCGAGGCTGACACGCCACTGGTCGCTCTCGATCGTCGGGGGCTTGCCCAACTCAGTGCAGCACCCGCACCGATTTGCAGCCAGTCGCGCCGAGGGTAAGCACCTGCAGGCGTACGAGGGGTGTGGGCGTGGTGTCGCCGTCACGGGTCTGTTCGGTCTGGCGCAGTTCCAGCCCCGGCAGGTAGCGCACGCGCTCGGTGCGGATGGTGCCGCTGGTCTGGGCGGTGCAGAGCTTGGTGGCCCGCTGGCCGGCGCCGTCGTACCAATATACACCTCGCTGTCGTCGTCAGGTCCGCTGCGCACGATTCGGGTGGCGCGCTGCAACTGGTTGCGGCTGTCCCACGAGAGTGGCTGGTTGGACCCGAGTGCCTTAAGGTTGCCGCAGGCGTCGAAACAGCCGTTTACGTCACCGGGTGTGAGGCCCCCAGTTTGCGGCACCGCGCGGTTCGAGGAGGGAGCAACCAACGTCTGCTGCGTGTAGGGCGTAGTGCCCTGGTGATGGATCGCGGTCACGTTCGCGCCGCGGTCATAGGTGTAGGTGCACGTGTAGTTGGTCAGCTTGCCGGTTTCTTGCCACAGCGGCACGATTGGCGGCGGCAGCGCCTGGGTCTGGCGGCCGGCGTTGGCGTTCTCGCGACCGGTGGTTTGGGTGAGCTGGTACAGCGCATCGTAGGTGTAGGTGCTGGTGGGTTCGACGCGCTGGTTGCGCGTGTAGTGGGTGGCCTTGGCTGCGTCGCCGATCGCCAACAGGTTGCCGACCGGATCGTACTTGTAGGACAGCGCCTGCAGCACGGGCGAGCGGCCGGCCTGCGTGGGGCGGGTGGTGCGCAGTGCTGCCAGACGCTGGGTCTGCAGCTCGTATGTGTAGTCGGTGACCACGCCGTTACCGGCTTCCTCGCGCAACACTTGGCCGGCGGCGCTGTAGGTGATTACGCGCAACAGCGGCTGCCAGGCGGACTGGCCGGCCCGCTGGTGGCGAGCTGGCCGGCGATGTTGTAACGCTGGCGCTGCCGGTTGCGGCACGCATCGAGACGCTCGAGTGTCTGGCCGAGGGCGTTATAAGTCCAACACGTGGTGAAGGCCCCGGGCGCGAGATCGCATGACCAAGCAGTGGAATCGTCCCCCTGCCAGTCACAGTCCAGCACGTCGTCACGCAGGAATTGCTGCTGGCTGGCCAGCGGCTGGTCGGCGATATTATAGGCGGACGTGGCGACGAAGCCGGCGGGGGACCAGGCTTGCAGCAGCTTGCCGCGCAGGTTGGTGTCGGGCGAGGCGTTCGCATCGCCATACACGAAGCGCTCGCTGACGCGCGGCGCGGTAGCGCCAGTCTGTTCAGTGATCGAAACCAGTCGGTGCAGAGCATCATAGGAGCGGCGCAGCTGCTGACCACGGCCGTCGTGCTGCCAGACGATGGCACCCTCGACATCGAACAGCGCGGTGCGGGTGCCGGCGTCCTGGCTGTGGATCGCGAGGGGTTGACCTGAGGAGAGGGTGCGGATGTAGCGGAAGTTGGGCGGCACGGCCGGATCTTGCTGCTGTTCGTCGAACAGGCGCGGGTCGATGCTAGAGTCCAGGTGGCCCCGCACGGACTAGGTCTGGCGCGTTATCAACGTGTCGAGCGGATCGTCGTCGGAGAGGCGGTTGTAATGCATCGTGCGCACCACCCGACCACGGTTGTCGATCACTGTGACAGTCGGGGTGCCCTGACAGCGGCACGCTGTCAGGGCATCGGAAACAGTCGCAGCCTCCATAATGAGTCGGATCTCCAAAATTCGATATTGCTACGTGCGCTCGAAGCGTTACATATCCGACGCGTGCTAGTCGACATATAGCCTTCCGCTTGCGATGGCCAACACGACATCAATTATGCAAAGGGCGGACAACGCGCAACTGGAATCAACCGGGAAAAGCACATCAACGAACTCTACATTCAGTTGGCCGCGATGAAAAGCGAATTTAAGGACCAGCCGGCTCGACAGCTTGCAGAAACGCCTCGGTGGCGGCAGCATCGATTTGCAATCCTCCGACATTCAGGCAATAAACGCCGCGGCTGAACCGCCCCGGGAATGTAGGCCGTTGACGACTCCTTTATTGGCGCAATGATAGGCCTGCGTCTGGTTTGTGCCGCGATAGTGGGCTCGCGTCGGGCGAGTTCTTGCGACGCAAAGGCTTGCGCATCTTCGGCGTGAGGATCATGATCCGTCGCCGCCTGGACGATCTTGCCTTCCATAGCGGCGATGCCGAGCGGCCGTTGTTTGCCATCCGCCTTGGGTATGTACACTTGACGCGAAGGCAACGCCCGATATGCTCCTGCGTGGAGCCGTCGATGCAGACCTGGAGATTCTCTTCCAGTGCTGCCTCGTACATTCCCCATGTCATCTGGTCAACTCCCGCTGATGCGTTCTTCTTCAACGGCAGGAAACCCGCGCGCAGGACATCAACGTCAATGTGATGCAGGAGCGATGTGAACCGCACCGGGAATGTAGGAGACTTCGGATCTTGGCTGTAATGGAGATTTGAAGTATGGAAAACGAAAGCAAGGCAAGGAAGCCCACCGGGACGCGATATTCAGATGAGGTGCGGGAGCTGGCG
>NZ_LFJJ01000259.1 GCF_001189365.1 Candidatus Burkholderia verschuerenii
TTTAAGCGTATCAAGCATTTTCGTCGCGTCGCCACTCGATATGACAAACTCGCCCACAGCTACCTCACCTTTGTCTCCATCGTGTCTGCCTTCGGGCCGCTCTTAAATGTAAACAGGACCTAGGGATACGCGACCGCACGCATCGCATTGCGTCGGCGCGAACATAAGGCGCGTCTTCCGAACGCGCCAACGGAGACACGCCATGAAGCCGGCACAGGCATCGCTCTGGGCAAGCGCCCAGATGCAGGGTATGCACGGCACGGACGGCATCTGGTACGCATCGTATGCGCCCGGCGTCGCGCATGAAATCGATCCGGCGCGTTATCGCTCGCTCGTGCATTTCTTCGACGAAAGCGTCCAGCGGTATCGCGCGCAGACCGCCTTCACGAGCCTCGGCGCCGATCTGAGTTTCGATGCGCTCGACCGCAAAGCGCACGCCTTCGCGTCGTATCTTCAGGAGATCGGCGTGCAGCACGGCGATCGCGTCGCGCTGATGATGCCCAACACGCTCGCCTATCCCGTCGCGATGTTCGGTGCGCTGATCGCGGGCGCGATCGTCGTCAACATGAATCCGCTCTATACGGTGCGCGAACTGGCGCATCAACTGAAGGATTGCGGCGCGCAGACCATCGTCGTGTTCGATCTGTTTGGGAAGACCTTGCAGGACGCGTTGCCGGGATCGCGCGTCAAACAGGTGATCGTGACGAGTCTCGGCGATCTGCTCGCCGATGGCCTCAACGTCAAAGGCCGCGCGCTCGATCTGTACATGCGTCACGTCAGAAAGCAGGTGCCGGATTTCGCGTTGCCCGAAGCGGTGTCGCTGCGTCAGGCGATCGCGCGCGGCGCGAAACGCAAGCTCGAGCCCGTGCGCGTCGGTCACGGCGATATCGCGTTCATTCAGTACACGGGCGGCACCACCGGCGTGCCGAAAGGCGCGATGCTCACGCATCGAAATATCATCGCCAATGTGTTGCAGGCGCTCGAATGGTCGCGCGCGCGGCTGATCGACGGCGAGGAAATCGTCGTCACGCCGCTGCCGCTCTATCACATCTATTCGCTAACGATGAACGCGCTCGTGTTTCTCGGCATCGGCGCGCGCAATGTGCTGATCGTCAATCCGCGCGATATCGACGCGCTGCTGCGCACGCTGCGCGACGTGCCGTTCACCGCGATCTCCGCGCTCAACACGCTGTACGCGGCGCTGCTCGACAAGGACGAATTCCGCCAGCGCGATTTCTCTTCGCTCAAGCTTGCGATGGCCGGCGGGATGGCGACGCAACGCGCGATCGCGGAGCGTTTCGAAGCGGTGACCGGCACGGCGATTCTCGAAGGCTACGGACTGAGCGAATGCTCGCCGCTGGTCTGCGCGAGTACGCTGCACGCCGCGCGCGACGAGAGCTTCGAAGGCAGCATCGGCCTGCCGGTGCCGTCGACGCTAGTGCGTCTGCGTCGCGACGACGGCGCGTGGGCGGATATCGGCGAGCCGGGCGAACTCTGCGTGCAAGGCCCGCAAGTGATGAAAGGCTACTGGAATCGGCCGGCGGAAACCGCGCTCGCCATCGACGCGCAAGGCTGGTTCGCGACCGGCGATATCGGCACGATGGACGCGCGCGGTTTCATCCGCATCGTCGACCGCAAAAAAAACATGATGATCGTGTCAGGATTCAACGTGTATCCGACCGAGATCGAAGACGTGTTGTCCGCGCATCCAAAGGTGCGCGCGGTCGCCGCAGTCGGCGTGCCCGATCCGGTGACGGGCGAGCGCGTGAAAGCCTACGTCGTGCCGCGCGATGCGACGCTGTCGGTGGAAGAGTTGCTGGCTTTCGCCCGTTTACATCTGACGGGCTACAAGGTGCCCGCTTTCGTCGAGTTTCGCGACTCGCTGCCGCTGACGTCGATCGGCAAGGTAATGCGGCGCGGCCTGCGCGCCCCCGACGACAAAGAAACCAAACCGTAAAAAAGAGCCATGCATGCCGTTAGCGCGAACTCGTTGGCCTACGTATTGGCGGCTCATCGGTTTCGCGCTCTGTCTGTGCATGACGATGCGCCTCGCGCTCGCGCAGGACTTCGATATCGCACGCATCGGCAAACTCGATGTCGACGCCCAGGCGCGCTGGCTCGCCGATGCCGCCGACGACGGCACGCTCGACGACGATCGCCTGACGCAACTCTTTCGCGCGCTCGATCCGCTCGCCGTGCCGCGCTATCTGCAAAACGGCAAGCACGATTACGTGTCGTACGAGTTCACGATGCGGCGGCGCGAACGCATCAAGGGCGTGTGGCCGAAACGCGCCGATCACATGCTGGTGCGCGTCACGCACGAGCCGCTGCGCATCTACGCGAAATGGCTGCCCGACGGCGCGCACGCCGGCCAGGAAATCCTCTACGACGACGCCAAACGGCCGGACCAGATCTACGGCCATCTCGGCGGCTGGCTGCGCGTGATGCCGATGTGGACTTCGATCGACGGGTCGCTGGCGCGCGCGCAGTCGAATCATTCGATTCGTGAGTTGGGCATCGACACCATCACGCAGCGCTTTCTCGACGAAGGACAAAAGTTCGCCGAAGCGGGCGTCACGAAACCGTCGAAGAATATCGAGGTGCGCGAGATCGGCGGCGTGCGCGTGGTCGCGTTCACCTACGAGACGCCGACCGGACAGCCGGAGTTTTATGCAAAGAAGGAGATTCTCGGTCTCGACCTGAAGCGGCCGCTGTTCCGCGCGGTCGAATCGTTCGATAACGACGGGAATATTTTCGAGTCCGTGGTGTTCGAACAGATCGAGGAAAAGACCTTCGACGATCTGACTTTCGATCCGAAAAATCCGGAATACCGCTTCTGACATGCGGCGTAACAACTGCGTCGATGTGCCCGCGCGACATTTAAGTTTCGCCTAAGACTTCGCCGATAACCTCATCCGCACTTCATCGACATCAAGGCGGCCGCGCTCCTGACACGCGCTTTCCGCACCGCACATCGTCATGTAAAAAACAAGGGCTTGACCATGAAATTCCCTTCGGCTTCAACTCCCGTGCGAGCCATTAAACGGCTCCTCAGCCATCACGAAATCGCCACGCTGCTTCTGCTGATGCACGCACCAATCGACGTCATGGCCGCCACGCCCGACGTGGCGTCGTTGCAAGAGTACGGCTACGTCGAAATCGTCTCAGCGGAAGCCAGCAGCCCGCAAGTGCGCCTCACCGAAGACGGCAACGCCGTGTTGCGCGGCCTCGGCATCAAGTAATTCGTCACGCAAGCATGCGGTCGATAAATCGCGAACTCTGTAATAATTGGTCGATCCATTCACCGACCAAGGAGTGATTCGCGATGTCCGCTTCCGAACCCATCGTTCAACGTGTGCTGCTCACCAATGACGACGGCATCAACGCGCCCGGCCTCGCCGTGCTCGAAGCCGTCGCGGCCGAACTCGCGCACGAAGTCTGGGTGATCGCGCCCGAACACGATCAGAGCGGCACGTCCCACTCCATCAGCCTGCATTCGCCGCTGCGCGTGTCGCGTCAGGGCGAGCGGCGTTACGGCGTGCAAGGCACGCCCGGCGACTGCGTCGTGATGGCCGTGCGCCATATCATGAAAGACGCGCCGCCGGCGCTGGTGCTCTCCGGCATCAATCGCGGCGCCAATCTCGGCGTCGAGACGATGTTCTCCGGCACCGTCGGCGCGGCGATAACGGGCCTGCTGCTCGGGCTGCCATCCATCGCGCTGTCCCAGACTTTCTCCGATCACGACAACGTGCGTTGGGACACGGCGCGCGCGCTCGCGCCCGGCGTGATCCGCCAGTTGCTGGCGATTTCCCACGACGCGCCGACCTGCCTCAACGTCAACTTCCCCGACTGCGATGCCTCGGCCGCCGGTCCGCTCACGGTGACGCGGCAAGGCGTCGGGCTGGTGGAAGGCATCGACGTAGTGACGCATACCGATCCGCGCGGCATGGACTATCACTGGCTGCGTTTTCAGCGTTCGGCACGCCCGAATTCGCCCGACAGCGAAACGGCCGTGGTCGGTTCGGGACGCGTGTCGTGCACGCCGCTGCATTTCGATCGCACCGACGAACGCACCTTCGCGACGCTCGAAGCCGGCCTGCGCCAGGGCATCTGATTCCCCGCCACCGAGGACACTTCATGACGCTGTTTCACCGTATCGCGCTCGGCGCGGTGCTCGCGCTGTCCGCGGCGCGCGCATTCGCGGATGTGTCGACGCCCGTCGGCATGTGGCAAACCATCGATGACGTCAGCGGCGAGCCGAAAGCCGTCATTCAGATCACGCAGGACGGCAGCGGCCAGTTGTCGGGCAAGATCCTGCGCGGCATCGGCCGGCTGAACGATCCCGACAAGCGCTGCACCGCCTGCACGGGCGATCGCAAGGATCAGTTGCTCAAAGGCGTGACGATCATCGAAGGCATGCGTCAGGACGGCGACGAATGGATCGGCGGGCAGGGCAGATTCTCGATCCGTCGAACAGCAAGTTCTACAAGTGCAAGATGAAGCTGGAGGACAGCGGGCAGAAACTGGTAGTGCGCGGGTATATCGGCGTGTCGCTGCTTGGACGCTCGCAGACCTGGCTGCGCGAGCCTTAAAGCCACTCGAACTCGGCGACGCAAAAAAGCCGGCCGAAGCTGTGACGCTTCGGCCGGCTTTTTTTCATGCCCGACGCGCGATATTACGCCGCGCGACGTGCCGGTGCTTCGGCCGCGGCCGGTTGCTGCACGTCGGCATAGGTTTCGGCTGCGACTTCGAACGGCAGATCCGCCGGCACGCGCATGCGCGAAGTCATCAGCGCATACAGCGATTCGCCCGCCGGGCCGAACAACTGCGTCATCACGCGCAGCAGCACGCCCGACTCGTGCCACGCCTTGAAGCGGCGATGGCACGTCTGATACGAGGGATATTTGCGCGGCATCGTGGACCACGACGCGCCGCTGTACATGACCCACAACACGCCATTGAGCACGGCGCGCGTGTTGGCCAGTGGCCGCCCGCGCAGTTCCGAACGCGGACGCAGTTCGGGAAGAAGCGGTGCAACCATCTGCCATTCTTCGTCGGAAAGATCGCGGTAGGGCTTCACGGTATGTTTCTCCAATTTATTCGCCTGATAACTGGAATGAACGATACCGACCGGCGGCACCCCGTTGAATCAGAGTGCTCCTAATCTTGAAATTACCGGCAAAGCCTTATGCGGATTGGGAATCTGCCGAATTTTGATTCTCGTATTAGGTTAGCGAAGTATCCGCGAGGCGGCGCGGGGCTTCGAGATATTCCTTCGATTGCATCTCGACGATACGCGATACCGTGCGCGCGAATTCGTTGGCCATCGGGCCTTCGAGATATAGCTCTTCCGCCGGCACCGCCGCCGACATCAACAGCTTGACCTTGTGGTCGTAGAACACGTCGATGAGCCACGTAAAGCGGCGCGCTTCCGATGCCATGCGCGGCGTCATCTGTGGCAACGTCGGTGAGGATCACCGCATGGAACCGGTTCGCGAGTTCGAGATAATCGTTCTGCGAACGCGGGCCGCCGCACAAGGTCGCGAAGTCGAACCAGACGACGCCGTCCGCTTTACGCAGCGCCTTCAGTTCGCGCTTTTCGATATGCAGGATCGGGCTTTCGTCCGGCACGGCGGCGAGCTTCGCGAAATCCGCGCGCAACGCTTCGTTGGCCGCCTGGCCGAGCGGCGTGTGATACGCCTTCACTTGCGAGAGCGTTTGCCGGCGATAATCCGTGCCCGCATCGACGTTCAGGACATCGAGATTCTTTTGCAGCAATTCGATGGCCGGCAGCAGACGATCGCGATGCAGGCCATCCGGATACAGCGTCGTCGGCTCGTAATTGGACGTCATCACGAACTGCACGCCGGCCTTGAACAGACGATCCAGCAGGCGATACAGAATCATCGCGTCCGCGATATCGAAGACGTGAAACTCGTCGAAGCAGATCAGGCGATACCGCTTGGCGATACGCCGCGCGAGTTCGTCGAGCGGATCGGCCTGCCCTTTCAGCTCTTCCAGCTCGCGATGCACTTCGCGCATGAATTCGTGGAAATGCAGACGCGTCTTGCGCTTGACCGGCACGACCGCGTAAAAGCTGTCCATCAGAAAGCTCTTGCCGCGCCCGACGCCGCCCCACATGTACACGCCGCGCGGCAAGTCCGGACGCACCAGAAACTTCGTGATCGCGTTCGAACGGCGCGATTTGTAGGACTTCTGCCTTGCCGATACCGAGCGCACGGCCATTGGCCATCATCGGGAACTGGCCGGTCTTGATCTCGCGGC
This sequence comes from Candidatus Burkholderia verschuerenii, assembly GCF_001189365.1. GTDB lineage: Bacteria > Pseudomonadota > Gammaproteobacteria > Burkholderiales > Burkholderiaceae > Caballeronia > Caballeronia verschuerenii. The sequence continues at coordinate 6,286 of NZ_LFJJ01000259.1, forward strand.
CTTCGGCCTTGAGCTGCTGTTCCGTCTTGCCGACCCACGCGATTTCCGGTTCCGTGTAGATGACCCACGGCACGCAGTTGTAATCGATATGCGGCTTCTGGCCGTCGATAATTTCCGCCACCGCCACGCCTTCGTCTTCCGCCTTGTGCGCGAGCATCGGGCCACGCACGACGTCGCCGATCGCGTAGACGCCCGGCACGCTCGTCGCGCAGTGGTCGTCCACG
>NZ_LFJJ01000260.1 GCF_001189365.1 Candidatus Burkholderia verschuerenii
CTCAACTTCCCGAACCGCCCGGTGCGGACCCGCACGCCGGGTGGTGTGGCAGGGTGGTGTGGCAGGGTGGTGTGGCAGGGTGGTGTGGCAGGGGACCGGCCAGCTTGCTGGCCGCCCCTATGCCGATTTGATACTGCGCGTAACTTACGCCTTCGAATCCAGCGCCTTGTCGAGCAGCTGATCCAGTTCGGCGAAGGTCGGCTCGCCGACATAGCGCTTCAGAATCTTGCCGTTCTTATCCACGACGAAGGTCGTCGGCGTCAGTTGCACGTTGCCGAATTCCTTGGCGGCGCTGCCGTCGTCCATCGCGACCTTGAACGGCAGATTGCGCGACTGCGCGTAATTGTTCACGTACATCGGCGCATCGTAGTTCATCGCGACGGCGACGAATTCCAGGCCGCGGCCCTTGAACTTGTTGTACGTGTCGATCATCTGCGGCATTTCCTTCATGCAGGTCTCGCAGCTGGTCGCCCAGAAGTTGATCAGGTAGACCTTGCCTTTCAAGTCGGCGGCCGTCGAAATCTTCTGGCCCGAAAGAAGCGTAAAGGTCGCGTCCGGCACCTTCTGCTGGCCGCCGAAGGCGAAGTAGCCGGTGCCGGCGATCACGCCCGCGACGAGCGCCATCGCGACGTAGCGCAGCGGGCCTCGCTTGGCGCGCGGAGTGGAATCTTGCGTGGCTTGGGACATGACGGATACCTCGAAATCGCCGGAACGCGCGCCCTAAGGATGGAGGGGCACGATTGCGCTGGAACAGTTGCTGCGTATTCTAGCGCCGATTTCGAGATGAAGTCGTGACGCGCCGTTAGCCTCGGCATCGCGGCGCGATAATGACACTTTTTAACGCAGCGGTATCTCATGAAGCGAGTTTTCTCTCTCAGCCGTCTCTCCACGCGACTTCCCATTCCCATCACGCTGTCTCGTCCGGCCGATTCGCGATTCGCCACCGTTTTGCGCGCGGGCCTGTGCGCATCTGTCGCATGCGGCGCGCTGGTCGCCTGCACGCCGGCCTACGACTGGCGTACGGTGATGAACAACGACGACGGTTACGAAGTCACCTTGCCCGCCAAGCCGCACGCGGCGGAACGCAAGATCCAGATCGCCGGCCAGCCGATGACGATGCGCATGCAAACCGCCGAAACCGACGATGTCGTGTTCGCGGTCGGCACGGTCGAATTGCCGAGCGCCGACCCGGCGCTGCAACGCGCGACGCTCGACTATCTGCAGCAGGGACTGGCGCGCAACGTCAACGCACAAGCGGCCGCGCGCGCGACGCAGATCGATCTCGCGGCAGGCGGGCGCGTGATCGGAAGCGAAATGGTGGTGGAGGGCAAGAGCGACGACAAGCAGGGCGCGCGGACCATTCCCGCGCGTTTCGTCGCCAAGGGCATGCACGTCTATCAGGTCGCGATCGTGGCCGAAAAGTCGCCGCCGTCGGATCAGGCAGATCAGTTCTTTTCGTCCTTCAAACTGTTCTAGAGGCGGCACTCTAATTTCCGCACGAGTGCGCTAAGAGACGTCTTAGGCAGCGTGCGAATCTGAAGGTTTCATCGCAGGTTTCAGACGTAAACTTCAGATTTATCTACGCTTTTTTCTCTATCCACAGTGTCTGTGGATAACTGTGTGGAAAAGATTGTGCGCCAGCGCTCAAAAGCCCAATCCGCGCGGTTTACCTTACTTTGCCTCCGTTCGCGGCAAGTTAAATAGTTCAATAAAATCAATGGTCTGCGAATACGACAAAAAGTAGGGCTCAGGTAGGACGAAAAAGCGCCCCGGATCGGCTCCGTGTGCATAAGTCAAGTCTTGACAGACAATTTTTCGCACAGCATTGCGCGGGCCTGCTTTATTTCGCCTATTCAAGCGATGGACAAAACGCGCCGATATTGCACCGCCTCGGCTACATGCGCGGCACTCGGCGTATCCGCGCCTGCCAGATCCGCGATGGTCCGCGCGACTTTTCAGCACGCGGTAATGCCAGCGCGCCGACCAGCCAAAGCGCTCGCCCGCCGCGCGCAGCAAGGCTTCGCTGTCCGGCGACAGGCGGCGGACGTCGTCGGCTTCGCGGCCGTCGAGTTCGCGATTGGTCTTGCCCTGCCGACGAAGCTGCGAGTCGCGCGCCGCCGCGACGCGCATCGCCACGGGCGCGCTGGCCTCGCCGCGTTGCGCGCCACGCGCCGACAATTCGGCAGGCGACAGCGCGGGCAGTTCGATCTGAATATCGATGCGATCCATCAGCGGCCCGGACAGCTTGCGCAGATAACGCGTCGCGACGTCCGGCGAGCAGCGGCATCGGCCGCTCGGATCGCCGCGCCAGCCGCAGGGGCACGGGTTCATCGCGGCGACCAATTGGCACGCCGCGGGGAAATCCGCCTGCTGCGCCGCGCGCGAAATGGTGATGCGGCCCGCTTCGAGCGGTTCGCGCAGCGTCTCCAGCACCTTGCGATCGAATTCGGGCAGTTCGTCCAGGAAAAGCACGCCGAGATGCGCCAGCGTGATTTCGCCCGGTTGCGGCGGATTGCGCCCGCCGACCAGCGCCACCGAACTCGACGAATGATGCGGCGCGCGGAACGGCCGCTGCCGCCATTGCGCTGGCGTGAAGCCGAGCGAGCTGGCCGACAGGATCGCGGCCGAGGTGAGCGCTTCGTCGTCGGTCATCGGCGGGAGAAGGCCGGGCAGGCGCGCGGCGAGCATCGACTTGCCCGCGCCGGGCGGCCCGACCATCAGCAGATGATGACCGCCAGCCGCCGCGACTTCGAGCGCCCGCCGCGCCGCAGGATGGCCGATGACATCCGCGAGATCGGGCGACGGCACGCCCGCCGCCTGTAAAGGCTCGACGGCCTGCACCGGTCTGAGGCGCGCGTCGGGCTTGCGGTTCAGATTCGCGCACAGCGACGGCAGATCGGCCGCGCCGTACACGTCGATGCCGGGCACCAGCGACGCTTCCGCCGCGCTCGACAGCGGCACGTAGACCTCGGGCGCGCGTTCGGCGCCGGCGTACTGACGCGCCGCGCCGCAGACCATCGCGAAGGCGCCGCGCATCGGCCGCAGCGCGCCGGTCAGCGACAGTTCGCCCGCGAACTCGCGATGTTCCAGCGATTCGGGCGGAATCTGTCCGCTTGCGGCGAGGATGCCGAGCGCGACCGGCAAGTCGAAGCGCCCCGTCTCCTTCGGCAGATCGGCAGGCGCGAGATTGACGGTGATCCGGCTGACGGGAAAGTCGAAGCCGCAATTCTGCAAGGCGGCGCGCACGCGCTCGCGGCTTTCGCGGACTTCGAGATCGGGCAATCCGACGATGGAAAACGACGGCAACCCGTTGGACAAATGAACTTCGACGACGACTTCCGGCGCGCGCCCAGGGGCGGGCGCGCGGCTGCGCACCACGGCAAGCGACATGATTTCACCCGAATCGGCGCCCGCGCGACGGCGGCGCCCGCAACAAAACTAGACCTTCACGGCTCGCTCGCCGAGGTGGCTCAAGACAGGACGTTCAGTCCTGCGGCGCGGAGCCGCCGGCCAGACGCTGCTCCAGTTGCGCGACGCGCTTTTCCAGTTCTTCCAGACGCGCGCGGGTACGCACCAGCACTTGCGTCTGCGTGTCGAATTCCTCGCGGGTGACCAGATCGAGCTTGGAGAAGCCCTGCGCCAGCATGGCCTTCATGTTCTTTTCGACGTCCTTGGCGGGCGAATTCTGGAGGAACTCGCTCATCTTCTGCTGCAGATCGTTGAACACGTCGTTGGGCTGCTTCATTGTGTTTCTCCCTTCTTGCACAAAAAAAGTGCAGTCATTGTTAGGTCAGTGCCCCGAAATATCGAATGCTCGATTTTGGTGCGCGCCGAGAACCGGCTAGCGCGCAGCGAAGCACCTTTCAGGCGCCGCGATTTTAGCGCCGCCGCGCCGTCGCGATTTCCGCCCATGCCCCTTTTTACGGGACCTCGCGACCACTCTAGCAACGAACCCCCACCCGCGCCAGCATGCGCGGCGTGCTTTGGCCATTCGGCCGACCCCTCGGCGGGTAGTTTCCGCGAATCGCGCAAACCCGCATGAACACTCGCATGGCATACGAGTTGCATAAGTGGCGCGGCCCTTTTCTGCAACCCGCTTCCGTACGGCCAAACCATCCGGCCGATGCGACAGGCGGCCGGACCAGGCATCGAGGGGAACAGGGCACACCACACCGATGGATACATGAAGCTCATTACCGCAATCATCAAGCCGTTCAGGCTCGACGAGGCGCGCGAAGCGCTTTCGGCGATCGGCGTCTCGGGCATCACGGTGACCGAGGTGAAAGGCTTCGGCCGCCAGAAGGGGCACACGGAGTTGTACCGGGGCGCGGAGTATGTCGTCGACTTCCTGCCCAAGGTGAAGATCGAAGCAGCCGTGTCGGACGATATCGTCGATCAGGCGATCGAGGCCGTGGAGCGCGCCGCGCGCACGGGCAAGATTGGCGACGGCAAGATTTTCGTCACCGCAATCGAGCAGGTCATCCGCATCCGCACCGGCGAGACCGGCGCCGATGCTCTTTAACTCAACATCGGCGAAGCAAACGAACGCTAGCGAAGAAACAAGCGACAAGAGGAAACAGAAGAATGCGTAACTTTTTGATGTCACTGATGGTGGCGGGCGCGCTGATCGGCGCGAATGTCGGCACCGCTCTCGCCCAGGACGCGTCCGCTCCGGCCGCCGCCTCGGCACCCGCGTCGTCCGATACCGCTGCAAGTTCACCGGCTTCCGCCAATACGGCGTCGGCCTCCTCGGCGGAAGCCGCATCGGCTGCAGAAGCCGCGTCGGGCGCATCGGATGCCGCTCCCGCCGCGCCGACCGAGCCGGTCATGGTCGATTCGTCGAAGATCAGCGCGGGTGATACCGCGTGGATGTTGACCTCCGTCGCACTCGTGCTGTTCATGACGATTCCGGGCATCGCGCTGTTCTACGCGGGCATGGTGCGCAAGAAGAACGTGCTCGCCACGGTCATGCAGAGCTTCGCGATCTGCTGTCTGGTGACGATCATCTGGACGATCGTCGGCTACAGCCTCGCGTTCACGCCGGGCGGCTCGTTCCTGGGCGGCTTCTCGCGCGTGTTCCTGCACGGCATGGCCTACATCAAGGGCGACAAGGCGACGACGCTCACCGTCAGCCATCTGGCCGTGACGATTCCCGAGTCCGTCTACTTCGCCTTCCAACTGACCTTCGCGATCATCACCCCGGCGCTCATCACCGGCGCGTTCGCCGATCGTATGAAGTTCTCCGCGATGCTCGTGTTCATGGGCCTGTGGTCGCTGATCGTCTACTCGCCGATCGCGCACATGGTCTGGGAACCGACCGGCTGGCTCGCGTCGGCGGGCGTGCTCGACTTCGCGGGCGGCACGGTGGTTCACATCAACGCCGGTATCGCGGGCCTGATGTGCTGTCTGGTGCTCGGCAAGCGCACCGGCTACGGCCGCGAAGTGATGGCGCCGCACAACCTCGTGCTCTCGCTGATCGGCGCATCGATGCTGTGGGTGGGCTGGTTCGGCTTCAACGCGGGTTCGGCGGTCGCGGCTGACGGCCGTGCCGGCTTCGCGATGCTCACGACGCAGATCGCCACGGCATTCGCCGCCTTCGGCTGGATGTTCGCGGAGTGGATCAGCAAGGGCAAGCCGTCGGTGCTCGGCATCATCTCGGGCGCGGTGGCGGGTCTGGTGGCGGTGACGCCGGCGTCGGGCTTCGTCGGCGTGACGGGCGCGATCGTGATTGGCATCGTGGCGGGCGTGGTCTGCTTCTGGTCGGCGACGTGGCTCAAGCACAAGTTCGGCTACGACGATTCGCTCGATGCGTTCGGCGTGCACGGCGTGGGCGGGATTCTCGGCGCGCTGCTGACGGGCGTGTTCGCGGTGAAGGACATCGGCGGCTTCGACGGCTCGGTGCTCGTTCAGGCGAAGGGCGTGCTCGTGACGCTGGTCTACTCGGGCGTCGTCAGCTTCGTGTTGCTGAAGATCATCGACATGGTCATGGGCCTGCGCGTCACGGAAGAAGAAGAGCGCGAAGGTCTCGACGTCACGCTGCACGGCGAGCACGTCGAGTAATGATCGAAGCGCCGGACGCCTCGCGCGGTCCGGCGCATGCAAAAGTTGCAGCGAAGCGGATCGGGGATGCACGCCGGTCCGCCGCTCGAAAGAACGAGCGCAGCGATTTGGCCCGCCTCCATGGCGGGGTTTTTTTGTGCGCCCAGCATGGGCGCACTCTTGCGGGTGCAAGTCGCGCGGCAAGTTGACCACAGCGAGCGAAGTGAAGCGCAACTGCGGAAGGGCAACCGACCGTGGGGAGGAAGCGTGGAGCGAAACTGCGGGCCGATGAACAAGAACCGGATAGAAGGCGCTGCCGAGCAGGGCGAGCGGGCAAGAAGCCGCGAAGCTCTTGTGGTCAACGCAAAGCAGCG
>NZ_LFJJ01000261.1 GCF_001189365.1 Candidatus Burkholderia verschuerenii
TGCTGGCAGTGTCGGCTCCTTTCCGGTCGCCCGGATGAGTCGCCCATAAGGAGGGTACGTTGTCCCCGAAGCTTCGAACCCGACCGTTACCGGTCGCGCACGTTCAGGTAGGCAACTGCTGGTCGTATAGCAGGTCACGGCTTCACGCTCCGATGTTCTGGTGGTTGAATGTGACAAGGCAGAGAAGAGCTTTGCCATCCCCTACGTTGCCGATTTACGTCCGGCGGACGGCGACACGCGTCGCACTTGCTTTGGGTTCTCATGGCGCGCGAGCGCCTCTAAACTCCCGGAAAAACAAGCCGGGAACGAGAATGCCGAAGCCGCTCAAATTCGACAGCGGGCGAATGAAAGCCGAAGACGCGGAAGAAATTTGGAGAGAAAGCCTGAAACCGATGTATGAAATCGAGCGCCCAAAAGGAGCCGCGTTCGAAGCGCGCATCGAGACGTGGGATATGGGAGGCGCGTTGCTGCTTACTAAGCACTCCGCGGCCGACGAAGTGCAGTTCCAGCGGACGCGGCGGCGAATTGCTCTGTCGGGCGTGGACCATTATTTGATCCATTGCTTGCTCGGCGGACGGCTCGTTTCGCAGTCAGCCGAGGGCGAGCAAGCCGTGCCTCTGCATTCTCTGGCCGTGCGAGACATGGCCGTGGAGAATGTCGGCTTCGCGTTGGACGCTCCGATGCTCCACGCTCAGCGTTCCGCGGCTCGCGCTCGATCGGCGGATGCCGCGCGGCGCGAAGCTGCATGGCGCGTGCTTCGACGCGGGCGACCCGCTCGGCGCGCTGGCGGCTTCTCACATCAAGACGCTCGCGCAGGTTCTGACTCCGATGACTGTCGATCAAGCGAGGACCGCAGCGCACGCGACGCTCGATTTGCTGGCCGCCTGTTTGTTGCCGAAAGTCAGCCTTGTCGAGAGCCAAGAAGACGGGCGGCTCGCGCCGGCCTTGCGCGCGCAAGCGCTCGCGCATGTCGAGCGGCATCTGCTGGACCCCGACTTGACGGCGGACTCAGTCCAAAGCGCTTTGAAGGTGTCGCGGACAGCCTTGTATGAGTTGTTTCGCGAGTTTGGAGGCGTGGCAAGCCTGATTCGGGGCAAACGGCTGGACGAAGCGATGCGCCGGCTCGTCGATCCGCGGCGAGCGCGCGAGCGTGTTTCTGAAATCGCTTATTCGACAGGGTTTTCGAACGACAAGACGTTCGGCCGCGCCTTCAAGGAGCGATTTGGGTGCGCTCCGGGAGACGCCCGCGAGCGGGGCGCGGGCTATCGCGTCGAGGCAAAGGAAACACGAGAAGACGCGCAGAGCCTCGCCGCAGAGTATGACGCGATCGTGCGGCGCTTAAAAGACTGAGGGCGGCGCTGTGTCCGAAAGGGATCGGGCCGCGCGCGGCGGCCCGGCGGCGATGCCGCAGGGGCGGGGGCTCTTGGCGGCGATGCGGGATGCCGATTGTCCCATATCTTCAGTCAAATGCACCCCGGCGCCTCAAAACTGGCGCTCGATGTCAGCCGCGAGCGCGGCGCGGAACCGTTCGCACGCGGTCTGCAATTCCGCGACGGCATTGTCGAAGCTCGGCGAACAGCCGCTTGATTGGTTGGCCGGGCCCAAGAACTGCGACACCGCCGCCTTCGCGCACTTGACGCCGTGCAGCGCCCGCGCGGTCTCCCTGCTGTATGCACGCCCCGTGCCGCTCAACTTCAGAGAACAACATCGGCATCAGCCAGTGATTGGCGGAGAGCGATTCGGCCGCCTGCTCCGCCGGCGTCCCGCCGATTCTCGCGCGCAAATGCAGCTCGCACACGGACTGAAACCGATTGGACCAAGCGTCAAATACATCCATGGCGCCGCGAAGCGCTCTGGCTTCCTCCGCGATAAAAATTGGGCGAGATTCTGCCGCGCCCGCGCCCGCGCTGGAAGGACTGTCGCCGAAGCTCTGAAACAGCCTCTCAATGGGGCTTGGCGAGCGGCTGGCAATTGACCGGAGAGACCATCGAAATCGCGGCGGAATCGCAATCTCCTGACGTTTTTCCTATCGTATAACGTTTGCGCGCTTCTTGTTGATGCGCGCGGAAGATGGCGTCTTTGGCGGCCGCGCCGCCTCTAATTGCCCGGCTATTGGATTGCGAAGCGACGAGCGCCTCGGACTGCGGCAGGCGCTCGGCGCCGCCGAGTTCCGAAGGGGCGCGGCACTCCCAAGCGTTCCGCTCCGGCGACGAGGGTCTTTCCCGGTGCCGCGCTTGACGCTTATGAAATGACTTTTGCGTTCGCAAGCCGTGAGAAAATGCTCAAGTCGCCGCCTTTTATGCCGTTCTCATTCATGGCCGAGCAATCGAAGACCAAGCGCGGCCTCGCCCGGCGCGCCCGCAACAACAAGGCGCTGTTTCTGCCCGTGAGTGTCGCTACCGCGAATCAAATATCGCTCCGCTCGTGGACCGCTCTCGATCGCGTCCGGGCGGGCGACGCCGATTCCGCGGCGGTCATCGCGCTTGCGCACGCGACTGTCGTGGCCGCGCGAGTTTCGCAAGCGGGCTTCGGCGATATTGACAAAGAGACGCTGGACGAAGTGGCGGCGGGGTTGTCGCAGGCGATCGGGCGCGGCTGCGAAAGCGGGGATTGGCAACTGGCGCCAGCGCTTTTGGCCCCGATCGGCCGCGTGTTGGACGAGCATCATCGCCAGCTTCGGCAAGTTCGAATGGCCGTGATCGTTGAGGCCAACGAGTGGCTCGAAACGCGGCTTGAACAGGGCGCGCGATTTGAAGACTTGCTCGGCGATGCGACGTCAGCGGCGAAGCAGGCTGGCGGCGAGTGAAGTGGCGCCGCTTGGCGCCTGCAAGCAGTTTACAATCCGGTCGGATTAGAGAAGGGAACCGAGAAAGTAGAAGAGAGCATGAGCGGACAAGACAGCGCGGGCGCAGACAACTCGTCATCGCGGCGGCAGCGGCAAGAGGCTGAGCTTAAAGATTTCCTGAGGGGAATGGACGCGCAGCGCTATGTGCTGACGAGCGCTGAGGAGCGGGCGGCCCGCGCGCTGTTGGCGGAGGGATTCGAGGCTGTGGAAGTGGCCGCGTTTCTGCAAGCCTCGCCTTGGGCCGCTTTCTATCGCGGCTGCCTGCGCAAGCACCATTTGCCTGAGTCTGAGGCGGTGCGGGACGCTCTGCGGAAGTCGTTCGAGCTCGGCGAAAGCATGCGCGCGGCAGCCGACCAAGCGGTCGAAGCGATGCGCAAAGAGGCCGACGAGATGTTCGGCCCCGTCGCCGAGCCTTCAGAAGCCCATCGAGCTCCCGACTTCGAGATGGAGCTCTTCGGGCGAGCGCGCTCCCGCGACAAACACTGGCCGGCTTGGATGCGCGAGCTGACGCAGGCGCAGCCTCCCGTCATCGACTAAGCGACGCCGCCCGGCGCCTCGCTTCGGGCAGTCCAGAAGGCAGTGGTCAAACCATGGCAAGCAAATGAGCGACACGAGTCCGCCGCCAGCCAGGCGCAGCTACTATTCAGCGCGATCGGGGCGGCGCCCCGCGCGCGCAGGCCTTTCCCTCGATCAACTCAAGCAGTTTTTCAAGGGGACGTTTGAGGACCTCGAAGCCAAGGGCTATTTCCAAGAGTGGTTCGGCTATCACTGCGTCGACGCGGGCTTCAACCCGGGCCGGGCGGGCTCCTCGCCTGAGCAATACGCGTTGCGCAAAACGCGCGCGACGTCGCTCTGGCCGCTCGACGAAACGCTGGCGAAGATGACGGAAGGCGATCTCTTCGACGTGATCGAATTTCTGTTCGATCACTCGTCCGAGGGGATCGACGGCTACTACCATCAATTTTGCGATTGCGGCTGGCATTACAACGGCTTCGATCGGAAGCGCGGGCAAGCCTTTTATCGAGCGACACTCAACGATCTTCTCGCCGACTATGGGCGCGGGCATGAGCTGAGCGAGGCGGGCGAAATTTTCTCCGTTGGCGACGAGGCGTTCGCACCCCTGTTGGAAGCAAACCTTCCGGGCGTCGATCGCTTGAATGTGCAGCAACGGGTTGAGGAGGCGAAAGCAAAATATCGCCGGCGAGGCTCGACCCTTGGCGATCGGCGCGACGCGGTTCGCGATCTGGCAGACGTGCTTGAGTTCGTGCGCGAGGACGCGCGGAAAGTGCTGAACTCAAAGGACTCGGGCGATTTGTTCAACCTCGCGAACAACTTCGGCATCAGGCATCACAACAAAGACCAAAAGACGGACTACGATCCTGCGATTTGGCTGAGTTGGATGTTCTACTATTATTTGGCCACCATTCACGCCTGCGTCAGACTCATTGAGAAAAATAAATGACTCGTTGTTGAATATCGCTTTCGGCGGCAAGCATTGAATGGGGATATTCGAAGAGCAAAGATTAAACGCCAACGACAAATCCTCTTGAATGGCAAGACGATGCTTTCCTCTATCTCGTCGCTTTGCATCTTAGCGAAGTTCGCTGTTATGCTCGTCGCTCCAAAACAATAAGAGAAAGTATCGCATTGTCTAAAGGCGTCGACTGCCAGCGTTTTATAGCTTCTCCCCGCGGCAGTTCGCTGCGCGCTCCTTGTGCCGTTTAACGTTGAAGCTTCAAACACAGGCGGAAGCCGTTGCGTCATCCAAACTCTTCCATCATTTTCGGAGCAGTGAATGTGGTCCGATGTTGAAACGCAAGACGACTACTTGAATTACTTGGAGGTCGCGGAGGTCGTCAGCGAAATACTTTTGTCTCCGGCCATGCGGCCGGTGTCGGTCGGCGTTTTCGGCACGTGGGGGACGGGCAAGTCAAGCTTGCTTAATCTGATTGAAGCAGACCTTGAACGTCGCGCAAAGAAAGACGTCATTGTGATTCGCTTTGACGCATGGCTTTACCAGGGGTTCGATGACGCTCGCGCCGCTCTGATGGACGTGATCGCGCGAAAACTCTACGACGAAGCAAAAGAGGACGCGGGGGCGAAAGGGCTTGCTTTAAAGCTGCTTGCTCGCGTTGACGTGGTTCGAAGCCTGGGCTTGGCCGTCGAGATCGGCGCGGCGGCTTTTGGAGTGCCCACGTTCGGCGTGGGTTCTCGCGTCGTTGGCGCCATTGGCAACTATCTCTCTGGCACGCCTGAGGAAGAAGACGCCAAAGCGATAGCGGAAGGAAAGAAGGAGTTGGGTGGCTTGATCAAACCCGAAAAAAAGCAGACCCCTCCCGAACAGATCGACGCGTTCCGCGCCGACTTCGGTCAGCTGCTGACCGATCTCGGCAAAACGCTGGTGGTTTTCGTCGACAATCTGGACCGGTGCCTTCCGGGCCAAACCATTCACACGCTTGAGGCTGTTCGGCTGTTCCTTTTCATGGGGAATTCCGCGTTTGTTGTGGCGGCCGACGAAGACATGGTGCGCCACTCGGTGTCTCAGCATTTCAAGGATGCGGACTCGAGGCACGTTAAAGACTATCTCGACAAGTTGATTCAGGTTCCGGTCCGCGTGCCGAGGCTTGGCGTCGCTGAGATACGCGGATACTTGTTCATGCTCTTCGCCAATGGCGGCGAGATTGACAAGGCGGACGTTGAAAAACTGCGAGCGCGTCTTGAAACGAATTTGCGGTTGAGTTGGAAAGAACCACCATTATCGATTGATGACGTCGTGGCTGTCTTGGGGGACAAAGGAAAGGCGCTCCGGAACAGTTTCGATGTCGCGGATCGGATAGCCGCGTTGCTTGCGAATGCTCCGCTGGTCGATGGAAACCCCCGCATTGTCAAACGCATGCTCAACGTGGTTCGCCTGCGCTCTCGGATCGCTGAGCGCAGGGGGATGCCGGTGGACGAGCAGATGGTGGCAAAGTTCGCGTTGTTCGAACGGTGCGTGGGGTCAGCCGCTATCGCGAAGATGTATTCGTTGATCAATGAGGCGCCCAGCGGAAAACCCAAGTTGATCGCGGACCTCGAGAAGTTGCTCGATGACCATAGAAAATTCAGCGATGCGTTTCCAGAAGAATGGAAGCCGGACGCCTCGTTCCACATCGAATGGTTCGCGTTGAATCCGCCCTTGGGAGACGTGGACCTTCGCCCGTTGGTCTACCTGAGCCGCGAAGTGACGCCTGTTCGGACGCAATCGGCCGAACTGTCGCAATCGGCCGCACAGGCGGCCGCTCGTTTGTGCGCCGAGCATGCGCAACAGCTTGGGGGTGCAAGTTCCCTGTCCAGCCTGATGGGGCGAAGGCCTAGTGAAACGCAAGGGCGTCGTTGTGAGGCGGGGTCTGAAGGAAGCGTGTAGCAAAG
>NZ_LFJJ01000262.1 GCF_001189365.1 Candidatus Burkholderia verschuerenii
GCTGCTGCATAGCGGCCGCGCGGCGTTCGGCGCTGCGGGCTACGCCCTTCGCGCCGCACGTCGCACAGAAGGATCAACTGAAACCACCGGCATCCGATTTCTGCACAACTTGACGCACACAACTGTTAGCAGGCGAACGCCTATAGTTCATCACTTGGTCGATGCACCCCACTCCATGGTGAGAAATCGCGGTTGGCTCCCAGATGTGATCCTGTTCACTGCTGGTGAAGCTGTCGACTGCGGACAGGTCAACGGTTGTGGTTCAAATCGCTCTTTTTGTCGAAATTGCGGCTGTAGTTTAAGTGTTTACAAGAACAGCTTTAATAACTTTTCCTACGTTTACGGACGCTCAATGCCTTATTCGGTAAGGGTTTTCAGCGCCAAAGGTGAACGCGGATGGGGTGAAAGGTCAACGTCTGTGGTTCAGTAGGTCAATGCACATGGGCAGACGGTGCACGTCGCTGGTACGAGACGAGAGGTCAATGCATATGGGGACGAAGTGAACGGCTATGGTTCGCTCGGATTGACCATCGCGTCGGAGAAGGTTTCGGCGTTTCTTCTGTGAAAATCGGACTGCGGCCGTCCTCGAAACGCCAGAAAAGCGTTACATCAAGGCATCCAGCTTCTTTAAGGTGAACGGCTATGGGTAAAGACCCGTCGTTTTTTCGACACTGGCCGTCGAAGTGGGAGTTAGGTGCATGCCAATGGTTCTCAGGCGATCGAAAGGGCCACTTTTCTGTGAGCTTTCAGTGCAACAGGTGCATCCGAATGGTTCTATCCTTTGAGATTTGACTTCGTCTGACCATACCTGTCCCCTTGATTTACTGGAACTTTTTTGGCCAAGAGAGCTGCTCGTCAAATAGGTGCACATCTATGGTTCCAAGGGAACGATCATCAGCACGGGGCAGCCTTGAAGGTGAACGTCGTACAGTGTATCGTTACCCACGCTTCAAATTGCCTAGGCCTTATGGTGACAAAAACTAAAGAAACTGCGAGCGAACCGACGCAAATCGCGCTTTTCCAGGTGCCGGAGTTGCCCGAGCCGTTCAGGAAGGCCGTTCCCGCAGTCCATATTGCACCGCAGTCGGGTCCTATTTCGCTTCAGCAGGCAAAAATGTTCAACGCGCTGATCAAGAACGCGATCGAACAGAACAAGCAAGGTGAACGCGTATGGTTCGAATATCCGGTTGGACAGTTAATCAATGACGTAGGGCTCAATTCCAAGAATCGAGACTACGTGAAGTCCACCATCAATTCGCTGGTCGGCTTCGTGGTTAACTGGGACCATTTGTCTGACTCCCGCGAGTGGAACGCGAGCGGTCTGGTCGCTGGCGCCAAGATTTCGGGATCAACTCTCCGTTATCAATTTTCGGACAACATGCGCGAGATTCTCATGAACCCGCGCATTTACGCGAGCATTGATATGCGCATAGCTCGCGAGTTCAAACGGGGACACGCCCTGACGTTATGGGAGAACGTTGTGCGCTATGAGGGGATAGGCCGTACCCCAAAAATGAGCGTTGACACCCTTCGTGATTTTCCGCTCGGTTTGGACTGGGCGAGTGGTTCGTACGCGCAGTACAAGACATTCAAGAGTCGCGTGCTGCTGCCAGCACTGGAAGAGATCAACCGCATTGCGGACCATGAGATCACCTACCATGAGTTCAAGACAGGCCGTACGGTAACGGAAGTGCAGTTGACAATAAATGCGAAGAAGAAGCCTGAGATTACCCAAGAAGACGATCTAGACCTGCTCTCAAGCGTTACCGCATTTGGCATCCCCGTCAGTGAAGCGCGTAAGCTTTTGAGTGAGCATGGGAAGCTGGATATCTGCGGGCAAGAGTTCAAACAATGACCAAGGCGGCCCACTCGATGAGTCCTCCGATTAAATGGCTTCTGCTGGAAGTCCTTCTCCCACTTTTCGGCGCGACACTTGTTTATGGCGCACTTGGTGCTGCCAAATGGCTCGTTACGCCGAAGGCGCGACGCGTAACGTGGGCTTGGAAAGAGGCTTTCGATTCGATGGGCTGGCTGGCTGTACGGGGGCGCCATTTTGGCCGTGCAGGCGGGGATCAAGGGCGAAAACACTATAATCTACGGTCAGCATACCGTAGTCGTGTGGGCTTGCTTCGTTGTCGCCGGAATCTGCGGATTCGTGCTCGCTGCGGCAATGGTCGCACGCGGAGAAAATGCCGACTGGAAACCACCCCCGCTCATGTTAGCATTCACATGCGTACTAATGGCCGTCATTGTTTTTTCGGCCTACAAGATCCAGGACGCGGCATTTACGAATGGAGTCGACGATGCCCACCATCGCGCGCCGGAAAAAGCCGGTAGCTAGCGCCCAGAAGGCGCACGCAGTGATGCGCAAGCACCTGAAGCATGGATCGACCGCGCCGCGGGTCCGTGCTGCGCCCGTATCGCAGCGGCACGCTGCCGACGGCCTGACGAAGTTTGCCTCGACGCTCAGTGGCGGCGCTTCGGTAGGACTGGCGGCAGCCGTGCTGGTGCCGGGCGCCCCTGTGGTTGTGGGAATCGCCGCGCTCGCGGGATTGATTGGCAGTGGACTGCTTGTGAAGCACTACGGGTGACTTAACGTCTGCAAGCCAAACGACAAGGCCGGCGGCCTTTTTTTAACCTTCTAGGGTTATCAAAATCGCATGTCTGCGAGCGAACGTATTCGCTCGGTTAAATAGCATGTACAAACGGGCACCGAAATCTATCCCGATCAGGATTTTGCGGCGATTCTCGGCCTGCATTCAGGCTAACTTAACGGCGTTCTCCACTCACCGGTCCGGATCAAACGTCAAAAGACGGTAGCTGCGCACTCTGAGAAATCGTACGTGCTGGGGTCCGCACTCTGGTGGGCCGCACCAACAAGCGCCTTGAGTTGCGGGGCAAGGGATACAGAAGTCCCGATAGGCACAAGCGTCATTCCTTCCTCAATCGCGGCGTTGACATGATGAAAGCCTTCGATCCAATAGAGATCACCTTCGCGTGGCGCGACCAGCGACACCTCAAACCGCCCCTGTTTGAGCAGCTCACGGTACATTTTCACCTTAGGGGCGTTGTAGTAATAGGCGTCGTTGCCTTCCATTAATGCTTTGATTTTTTTTCGCATCAGAAAGAACAATTGCTTGCGCTTCACCAACGTTGAATTCGTGAGCGAGGTGCCCGAGGGTTTTGGAGAAAAGAGTGCACTTGATCATGATCGCGTCGGTTGGAGTGTGCGAGTGGACAATATCGAGGATTGCCGGGCGATTACTTTACCCGAGGCCCGGGAGGACGTATAGTGGTCCCTCAAAATTCAAATTTTTTTCACACAATATCTTGCGGTTTGGTTCCCGAATGTGGGACCACCAGAATCGTCTAGCCGACACACGTACTGGCGCGGCGCACTGAATCGAGCAATCGCGAAGCCAGTAGACGACACCAAAGAACGTTGGCGTGCCACCGACACAGGAGCATCAGCACGGCATCGACCTTACCGAATGACCCGTTGCTCATCCTGATTTGACGCGCGCCTCCCAGGCAAAGCTAGCCGGCGTCAATCAACCCCGGCATCACTTTCCCCGCCACCATATTCTCATCCTGATTGTCGCGCAGCGATCGGCTTGACTTGCATTACTTCTCCATATTGTTGGTAGATGTATGTGCTGCAGCGGCATTAATTTTTTGGCGCTGTGCCGTTATCGTAGGGCAAATTAATCTGTCAACACAGATTCCGTGGGGCGTGGGGAGTTCAAATGCTGCGTTGACAGTCCTATTTCTACTCCCAACGAAATAAAATCGTCAATTCGCATGAGTCCGCATTAAATTCGTCAATTTGCGTCTTAGACTTCAATCTTGTCCGTAATGTATTGATCTTATGGGGAATTCCCTGCACATGCAGGAGCCGGTAGCGCTTGCACGCCCACGTGGCGCGAACCGGGTCGAAGCCTTCAGCCCGAAGGTGGAGCGTCGCTTGACGTTTTATTGGCGAGCCCTGCTCGATCAGTGGGCGCTGCTCGAGGCGGACCCTGCCGTGATCGCCTTCTGCATCCCGGGTACATCCAGTTTGGCGGGCAGCGATACCTCGCAGACTTCTGGGTACGTTACGCGCGTCATCAAGAATCAGTTATCCTATCCGATTAACGCGGCGGCTCGCGACTCCGAATGGCCGGTGTGGAGCGCTTCGAAAGGTCCAGTACGACCCTGAGCTGACGGTCGCGTCATCCTAGGTCCAAAGGCGGGTAATGGAGCGGCCCGGTCATTCAAGCCGTCGTCTCGAGCGCAGCACTTCGGGGCGGACATTGAAGCCGATTACATTCAACGTCAGCTGCCTAAAGGATTGCCGACGTTGGCGGTGTCGCGCGGCAGGACACAAAAGGCCTGCGTCGGCGAACTCACACTCATGAACCACTGCAGTCATTCGCCGACGCCGCTTTGAAAAATTTCGTCACAGTGCCAGCGGTCACTCAAAGCGAAGATTCGAAGACCGCCGCCACCAGCGTGCTCATTTTTCATTCGCTAACGACCACAGGTTGGCTGGCCTGCCGCTCTTCCATGACGCATTCTGGGGCCCCGACGGCAGGCCTATCGCGAGGGGAGCGGCTCGCATAAAATTGGGTTTGATTGAGGAGCTCGACCCGAGAGTGCCGCCCTCAAGGTCGGCCAGTGTGCCTAAGCGACAGACTGAGAGTGAAGATGCCAACGATTGAAAGACTGGTGCTGTCGAACTTCAAGAAGTTCGACAGCTTGGAGCTCGAGTTTGATTCGGAGCTTAACCTCCTCATTGGGGACAACGAAGCGGGGAAAAGCTCAGTGCTGCTGGCGCTAGAACTCGTGATGAGCGGAAGTCGCAGCAAAGTCGAAACCATTGGAATCGAGACGCTACTAAATGGTGACGCTGTCAAGGCGTTTCAGTCAGGGCCATGTACCGTAGATCGTCTACCGAAATTGTTCGTTGAAGTCTACCTCTCGGCCGAAAAAAAGCCCGGCTTGAACGGAGCGAATAACTCGAAAGATCTCGAGCGTGACGGGCTGCGAATGACGTTTGAGCCTATCCTCGACTTCAGCAAGGATATTGCGGAAGCACTGAAGGAAGATCCGACCAACTTCCCCTTCGAATACTACGGAGTCCAGTTCTATACGTTTGCGGGTGAAGCGTATTCCAGCGTCAAGAGGCACGTCCGGCACCTAGCAATCGATAGTTCCAAAATCGACAGCGAGTATGCAGCGCGGGAATACACCCGCTCGATATTTACAATGCACGCGGACCTCGGGAATCGTAGCCGGCTCGAGAACGCATATCGGCAAAGCAAGGGCGAATTCAAGATCGGCCGATTGAAGGAACTGAACGACAAGCTGGTGGGCTACAAATTCGGCGTGCGTATCGGCGCTAAGGCCAACCTGGAGTCTGACTTGGTCATCACCGAGAATGAGATCCCAATCGAGAGCAAGGGCAAGGGGCGACAGTGCTTCATCAAGACCGAGTTCGCGCTAATAAAAAAGGGAGGCGAAAGTCGGCTGGACGTCCTCCTCCTAGAGGAGCCGGAGAACCATCTGAGCCACGCGACGATGCACAAACTCATCGAGCGAATCGCCCAGTCGGCGAACAAGCAACTTTTCATCGCGACTCACAGCAGTTTGATTTCCTCTCGACTTGACTTGCGCAAAGCCACCCTGCTTGGTCAGCGAGGTAAGCAAGCCCGCCTCAACAAGCTCCCATCCGACACGGCGAAGTTCTTCATGAAGGCGCCTGATAACAACGTACTTGAGTTCGCGCTGTCGAGGAAGGTAATCCTCGTAGAGGGAGACGCTGAGTTTATCCTCCTGGATGCACTCTACCAAAAGCACTCAGGATCGACGTTGAAGAAGGACGGTGTTCACGTCATCTCGGTGGGTGGTACGAGCTTCAAACGCTACCTAGACCTCGCCAAGCTGCTAGGTGTGCGCACTGCGGTCATTCGCGACAACGACGGCGACTACCAGAAGAACTGCGTCGAAAACTACGCAGAGCACATGATGCCGCATGCCAAGATCTTCGCAGACACTGATTCCAACCGGCGCACAACCTTTGAGATCTGTCTGTCTGAACCGCCCCGGCTTTGTCGGAGACCGCCGAGTTTGGCGCTACGCCGCGCGAGCGGAAAGCACCGGATTCCGATTGTACGCTTCCTCTGCCTCCGCCGGCGACACGTACCCAAGCGGGCCGAGCA
>NZ_LFJJ01000263.1 GCF_001189365.1 Candidatus Burkholderia verschuerenii
GCCATGGCGTAAGCCCTCCCGAGGGCAGGTTGACGAACTGGACATTCATCAACTTACACCACGGCCACCCCTGCCTCTGCGCTCCTGCCGCCTCAGCGTTTTTGCACATCATTCTGCACACTACCGAGATTTCACGAAGCCTGCTGCGGGAGCTGATTCGGACGCTGCCCAAGCGGCGCATCGTTCTGGCCGGCGAAGGGCGACAAAACTTCTTGACGTTCGAAATAACAAATACCGCTGGAGAACCACGTCATTACGCCGTGTTTTTCGAGGTTTCGAAAGACAGACTGCGTAAGCGCCGACTCATGATGCGCGTGCAATCTGCATATGTCCTCGATGGTGGACTCTCCAAGCGTCAGCGGGAGGCGAGGCGCGTACTACTTCGAAACATCTTGCTCGCCGCACTGGACGGGCGAAAGGTTCGACCCTAGCGCAGAAAGACCAACGGCTGCCAGATGGCAGCCGTCGTATGCGAGTTCTCTATCTACCTCTCGGCAGAACTCCCACTCCAGATGGGACCCGGATAGCCGGGCGGCGCTACGTTTTCCTCACTCGCTCGTACGTAGTTTTTCCGTCGAACCGTTGACACGATCCGTACTTGCAGAAGTATAGAGACCGCTATATCCCCGGTCAACGCGCTATCGTCTGAAAAACACTTAGTCCGCGCATCCCGGCGAACCGCCAACGAAACACCTAAAATACGCCTTCCTTCCCGCATCACCGCACCACCATGAAACGCTTCTCCGCACTCTGCCTCACGGCGTGGTCCGCCGCCGCCTTGCTGTACTTCGGCCGGCATTCGGCTGCGTTTATCGCGCTGTCGGGTGTGGTGATGCTTGCGGGCTTCGATCTCGTCCGCCCGGATTTCCGCAAGCGTCGTCCGTAATCGCGTCTAGGAGAGCCGTCGAAATCAGTGCCGCTTGGCCGCTTCCCAGTTGATGTCGACGCACAGTACTTGCAAACCGTACGGCGTCTGCGCCGCAATCGATGCCGTCACGCAAAGATGCGCCTCGTTGATCGACAGATACGGCGGCGTCAGATGCACCCGCCCCGGCGCGCGCAGCGCCTCGATGAAGTACGGCCGACGCTCCCAGCTCGCGCCTTCCGAATGCAGCAGCGGGCTGAAGCGCTTCGCGCGCTGCGATGTCCGCACGATCGGCACGACGTTGTCGCCGATCTGCCGGCCTTCCTGATCGAGCAGGAAGCAGCGCGCGGTATCCGCGAGTTGCAGCATTTCGCTGGTCGCAGCGATTAGTGTCTCGCCTTCCATCAGCTTGACGGAAGCATGCTCGAGCCCGCTCACGTACGGTTCCAGCCGCGTCGCCTGCGCGCGATCCCGCGCCGCGATCCGCTCGCGCGATGCAGCCGACAAGGCATCCATCGCGCCGGCGGCGACTTCGCTGTGCACGGCATCGACGCTCGGCTGCGCGAAATATGCGCCCTGCACGAAATCGACGTTGCATTCGAGCGCGATCAACGCCTCGCGCTCGGTCGACAAACCGCCCATCAGCACGAGCTGCCCGGATTCATGCAGCAGCGACACCAGTCGCGGCAACACGCGTTCGATATGCGAATGCTCCGTGGCTTGCTGCAGAATGCAGCGATCCAGCGTGACGATATCCGGCCGCAACTGCCACACGCGATCGATATTCGAATGCTTCACGCCGAAACCGTCCAGCGCGATCAGAAAGCCCGACTTGCGCAGTGAATCGATGATCTCGGAAAAACGCGTGGTCTCGCCGTCCGCCTGCTCGGGCACTTCGAGCACGACGCGCTGCGGTGATAAGCCGATATCCTTCAGCGCGGCAACCAGCGCGTCGCCGTAACTCATGTCCATCAGCGCGGCCGGATGCAGGCTCAGAAAGAGCCATTCATCGTGGCTGTCGAACGCATTGAAGTTGCCCAGATGCAGTGATTCCGCGAGCCGGCCGAGTTCGAGCAGATCGCCGCGACGCGCGGCCTGCGTGAACACTTCCGCCGACGGCACATGCCGATGCGAATCGTCGCGTGCCCGCAGCGACGCGTGATAGCCGATCGCGCGCCGGTGCGACACGGAAAAAACCGGCTGAAACACGCTGAACACGGTGTATTCGCCGTACAGCACGGTGCGACGCGAGCCGTCGTCGCCGGCAACGGGGCGCGGCGGGCGGAAGCTGGGAGGGTCGAGGTCAACCATGCTCATGGGCGGATACGTCGTGCGTGAATTTCGAGATAGTCGAGACAGTTTACCGGATCGGTCTCGGCGTGTTCGAGCAAAAAGCGTGCGAATTCAACGATCGCGCGCACGAGCGCGGCGTTCGTTGCGTGCCGATGGGCGGATTTGTGTGCTCATTCGGCTTCGCGCGCGTATCGGCCATCGATTGCGCCGATGCACGCAAGCGTAGCCGCGTCGCGTGACGGTGCCATGCGCACCGACACGGTGCGGCGCGCACGCAAGCTTGGCGCGTCAGTTCGATTCCGACGGGTCCGGCTTGCGCTTGATCGAGCGCACTTCCGGCGCGAGTTGTCCGAAGATCCACGCGGTCGCCGCCGTGATGATGCCGGCGTGGAACGCGGGCAGCGAGTTGGTTTCCGTCACGCGCGGCAGGATGCCGGTGAAGGTCGCGAGAATCGCGCCGGCGACGGTGACGCCGAGGCTCATCGACAGCATCTGCACGAGCGAAAACAGGCTGTTGCCGCTGCTCGCGCCGCCGGTGCCCAGGTCCTTGAGCGTGAGCGTGTTCATCGCGGTGAACTGCATCGAGTTGACGGCGCCGAAGATCGCCAGTTGCACGAGCCGCAACCACAGCGGCTGATGCACCGTCATCAGGCCGAAGCTCGCCATCATCAGGCCGACGAGCACCGTGTTGACCACCAGCACGCGCCGATAACCGTGCTTTTCGATCAGGCGCGTGACGAGGCGTTTCGACGCCATGCCGGCGGCCGCGACGGGCAGCATCATCAGACCGGCCTGAAACGCGGTGAAGCCGAGGCTCACTTGCAGCAGCAGCGGAATCAGATACGGCATCGCGCCGCTGCCGATCCGCGCGAACAGATTGCCGAGCAGCCCGACGCTGAAAGTGTGGATCTTGAACAGATCGAGCGAGAAGATCGGCTGCGCGGCGCGCGTCGCGTGCAGGCCGTAGGCGACGAAGCAGCCGAAGCTCAGCACCAGCAGCACGATCACGACCGCGTGTTGCAGGCCGAGGTCGGCCAGGCCGTCGAGCGAGATCGTCAGCGCGACCATGCCGATGGCGAGCAGCAGATAGCCCGCGAGATCGAAAGGCGGCGTCGCCGGATTGCGGCTGTCGGGCATATACCGATTCGTCGCCACGCATCCGACGATGCCCACCGGCACGTTGATCAGAAAGATCCAGTGCCACGACGCGATCTGCACGAGCCAGCCGCCGAGCGTCGGCCCGATGAGCGGCCCGATCAGCCCCGGAATCGCGACGAAGGCCAGCGCCGACAGATAGCGTTCGGCGGGGAACACGCGCAGCACGGCGAGCCGTCCGACCGGCAGCAGCATCGCGCCGCCGATGCCCTGCACGACGCGAAACGCGACCAGCGCCGTCAGCGATTGCGCGTTCGCGCACAGCAGCGAGCCGATCGTGAAGATCAGGATCGCGGAGAGGAACACGCGCCGCGTGCCGAGCTTGTCGGCGAGCCATCCGGAGACGGGAATCATCATCGCCATCGTCAGCGAGTAGGCGATCACGACGCCTTGCATGCGCAACGGCGCTTCGCCGAGACTGCGTGCCATCGCGGGCAGCGCGGTGTTGACGATGGTCGAGTCAAGCGTCTGCATGAAGAAGCCGGTCGCGACGATCCACAGCATGATCGTCAGAGAGCGGTCGGACGGTGTTCCTGCTGCGGTATCGGTCATGGGCTTTTAGGACGCGGCGCTTATTTTCGGAGTTCGGCGACGAAGTCGTAGTAGTCGTTGCGGCAGTACGTATCGGTCAGTTCGATCGCGCGCTGATCGGCCGTATAGCCAACGCGCGTGATGAGCAGCAGCGCGTCGTGCGGCGCAATGCCCATCTGTTCGGCGATTTCCTCGCTCGCGTTGACGGCGCGGAAATGCTGGAGCGCGCGCACGATCGACAGCCCGCGCGCATCGAGATAGCTATAGAGCGAATCGCCGATGGCTTGCGGATCGGGGATGCACGACGCCGGAAAGGTGGAATTCTCGACGGCCATCACGATATCGTCGGCGAGGCGCAGACGCTTCAGACGCGTGACGGTGGCGGCGGGAGAGAGGCCGAGCTGGATCACTTCATCGCGATTGGCCGGCTCGATGGTGCGCGATATCCAGTTCGACGACGGCTTGAAACCGCGTCGCCGCAGCATCTCGCTGAAGCTCGACAGACGCGACAGCGGATCTTCGTAACGCGGCGTGATGAAGCTGCCCGCGCCTTGTTCGCGCCGAATCAGCCCTTGTTCGACGAGCAGCGCGATCGCCTTGCGCGACGTGATGCGCGACACGCCGAGCGCGTCCGAGAGCACGCGTTCGGACGGCAGTGCTTCGCCGGGATTCCAGCGGTTGTCGTGAATGGCATTGGCGAGCTTGCGGGCGAGCTGAAGATAGAGCGGAGTGTCGCTTTCCGGGTCCGGGCGCAAATCGCGCCAGCGATCTTCCGAGGTCGAGTTCATAAAGCGGACGCAAATGGGCCAAGCGGGGATTTTAAGACAAACGACGGAGTCATCGCGTGATGAACTGCGGAAAAGCGCTGGCTTTGCGGGGTGCCGGGGGTGTCTGATGGCATCTGTACTTTTTACAATACATGGCGAGACGCGGCGTCTAAGCTCGACTTTCACACGACAGAGGTGAGGCAAAGGTGATTAACGAGTTCAGAATTCTTTCGCGCGCCGAGTACCGGACCGACTATCGAGACCACATCATTGCGACGCTCGGACCATCGGGAACGAGCAGCGAGTTTGTTGCTCGGCAGTTGTCCGAGCGGGTGATGCTTCTGGGGAATTACGAGATGGCCGAAGCGTTCATCCACGACACGGATGAGAACGCGCTGCTACTGGTGGCGAACGCTTACCAGTACATCAACCGGTTCTACATCTCCCAGCGGACTGGTCCCATCGGCGCATTCTTTTGCGATACGCCGCCTTACGTCTTGGCGTCGAAGAACAAGTGCGTTCAGGACATGCCCGATCGGCCGCGAATTTCGTCTCACCGCGCACCCGCTCATCTGCTCGAACAGATCCTGCCGGATGCGGCTTTCACGCTGGTCGAAGCCGACTCGACCAGCGCGGCTGCTCGAATGACCGCCGAGTCGACTGTGGACGCATGCATTACCACCAAGATCGCATGCGAAAAAGAAGGGCTCACCGCACTTTACGACACCGGAGTCATTCCGATGCTCTGGACACTATTCGCAAGGAAAGCTTGATGGAAAAGGGAATAATCATCGTCGACAAGTTGATGCCGACCGGACTGAAGGCGAATATCTGTGCAGTCCTGGAAATGACGCTTGGGAAGTCGAATCCAGAAATCGTCGGCGCGGACTTGCTGACGAAAGATCAAAAGCCAATTTCCGGCATCACGCAGATTCCATTACCCATTCTGCAAAGTTCGTCAGATCGGCTGGGTGAAATTTTCCTGGAAAATCAAAGCGCCGATCTCTTGCTCGTGGTCTTCGACGAATCCGCGCTTACCACAAAGACCTACCCCGATTTTCAGGAGAAGCTGTCGTCGGTGCATTCCTCGCAATTGCGAATTCACGGATTGCTCGCTTATGGACCTAGGAAAGTCATCAATAAGATAAGTGCCGAACTACCTCTGCTGAAATGATGAAAGACATGATCTATGTCGGTGGCGTCCGATTTTTGCGCGGTAGCGTGCTGTTCAAGAACGAGATGCCGGTTACGGAAGTATCGCTTGCGCCTTATTGGATCGATATCTATCCGGTAACCAATCAGCGTTTCGAGAGTTCGGGCTGCTTATCTCGGTGAGTGATTTTTTTACCCTGCGGGGCGTGCGTTTTTTTTGCACGTCTCGTGGGGTGCTGTTTTCTCTTGTTGTTGTGGTTTATTCAGTAGCCGCCTCCCCGGCGGGGGGTCACTTTCTTTGCGGCGGCAAAGAAAGTAACCAAAGAAAGCCGCTTGGCCGATCCTAAGCACCTTCTTGAGCGGCCCCGGCACAGAACCTTAGACTTGGCACAGCGATAGCGAGTGTTCGCGG
>NZ_LFJJ01000026.1 GCF_001189365.1 Candidatus Burkholderia verschuerenii
CGCTGCTGCATAGCGGCCGCGCGGCGTTCGGCGCTGCGGGCTACGCCCTTCGCGCCGCACGTCGCACAGAAGGATCAACTGAAACCACCGGCATCCGATTTCTGCACAACTTGACGCACACAACTTCATGATAGGGCGACCCGAACGCAAACGAGTAACCCAGCACGTTACCTCCTGATTGATAGGCTGACCCCAAGAAAGCGTTTCAGTCGGATCGCCGGGGAACGGGTCTAGAATCGTGCTGTTCCCGTTACGCGTATCAAGGCGGAATCCTCGCGCCGCGTTGAATAAACCCGGTCCTTCGATCCCCTCGATCGTTCCATTGTTATTGATGCATCTGCAATTGCCGACGAAGGAAAAGGAAGGATTGACGATGCTCGCGCCAAAGTTGATCGGCGTCGCCTTGCCATTGCGATACAGCACATAGGTCGTATTCCCGGCAGCATCCGACGACGCGACCAACGCTGTGTCGTTGTCGTTGAGCGCGATGACGCTCGCCGATATCTCGCCGGGCTGCGGGGGCACGACATCCGTCCGACCGCCGCGGAATAAGGCGGCGCGAAAGAAGAAATTGACCGGATCCACGAGAATGCTGCCGCCGATCGTGCCATTCGAATTAACCGGCCCGCCGAAACTGCCCGGAACGGTAGGCAGCACGTTTAACTGCCAGTCTTTGACGTAAGCGAGTTCGGTAAGACTGCACGTCGCGTCGCATAACGTGCCGTAGACACGGCCGCTATTCTGAATGCCGCTCGGGAAAAACTGCGTGTATCCGCTCGGCAGCGGAATCTGGTCGAGCGAGACGTAACGATAGCGAATGTCATCGGCATAGGCTCCGGCAACCCAGAAGCCAAAGACGATGGCCAACATCAATCGCAATATATAATTAGTAATACGTAGTGTGCTATGCCGGGCTATGGATAGGCAGACCATCATATCCTCCAGAATGCGTTCGCACTGCGAGCTACGACGGATCAATGCGCGAGAGGCACGGGCGGTTGAGCAGAAACTATTTGTGATTAACTACATACCGTGACTGAACAAGCCAACGCGCACGAAAGCAAATTCTTGGTTCGAAGATAGGCAACCACTTTAATAAATGCAAGGTACCCTAATTTAATGATAGTGAAGGAAGGTGTTAAGAAACTCTGGCGCTTTAGCGCTTCTTCTCCGATCTCATCACCAACAAAAACGGCACGACACATAAAGCCAGTATCATCAACAGCCGAAAATTATCCACATATCCGATCATGGAAGCCTGCCTGGTCACCTCGGCATTAAGCGAGGCAATCCCCGCCGCGCTCTCGATATTCCACGCGTTCCCGCCCTGTAAAACAGGATTAAAAACACTCACGTGCTCCACCAGCGAAGAATGCGCAATCTGCGTATTGCGCGTCAATTCCGCCTGCACGAACGAGATCCCGATACTGCTGCCGATATTCCGGCTCAAGCTATAAATCGACGTGCCATCGCCACGCATTGCGGGATCGAGCGTCGAGAAGGTCGCGGTCGTCAGCGGCACCGATATCAGGCCGAGGCCGAGCCCTTGCAAAAAGCCCGTCCACATCACGACGCCTTCGCTCATCTCGAACGTATAGCCCGACATCTGCCATAACGAAAACGCCGATATCCCGAACCCCGCCGCAAT
Source organism: Candidatus Burkholderia verschuerenii (assembly GCF_001189365.1). Taxonomy (GTDB): domain Bacteria; phylum Pseudomonadota; class Gammaproteobacteria; order Burkholderiales; family Burkholderiaceae; genus Caballeronia; species Caballeronia verschuerenii. The sequence continues at coordinate 1,649 of NZ_LFJJ01000026.1, forward strand.
CAGCACGCGCGATTGAAAGCGCTTGAGCAGTTGTCCCGCAAACATCATCGCGAGCATGGAGCCGGCGCCGCTCGGCGCGGTGGCGAGTCCCGCGGCGACGACCGAATAGCCCATCAGGTTCTGCAGAAACGGCGGCAGCAAGGCGCGCGTTGCATATAACACCGCGCCCATCACGAAGTAAAAGCAGTAGCCCGTCACGAAGGATTGAAGAACGACACGGTCTCGACCGTCAGCGTATGCGCCAGAAAAAACGCGAACGCGATGATTGCCGTCAGCAGTTTGATCCATATCTCGATGGATCCGAACCAGTCCTGCACTTCGCCGCGATCGAGAAACAACTGCAATGACGCGATCGCGATGCTCAAGGTGCCGAAGCCGAATACGTCGAGCCTGCGCGCGATCGGCTTCGTCTCGCGCATGAACGCATAGATGCCGGCGAACGCGATCGCGCCGATCGGCACGTTCACGTAGAAGACCCAGCGCCAGTCGTGGGCGTCGGTGAGCCATCCGCCGAGCGCGGGGCCGAGGATCGGGCCGACGGTCACGCCCATGCCCCATACGGCCATCGCCTGCGCATGTTTTTCGGGCGGATTGATGTCGAGCATCGTCGCCTGCGACAAAGGCACGAGCGCCGCGCCGAACAGGCCTTGCAGCAAGCGCGCGCCGACCATCTCGACGAGCGAGGTCGACAGCGCGCAGGCGATCGACGTGATCGTGAAGCCCGCCACCGACACCAGAAACACCTGCCTGCGCCCGAAGCGTCCCGCCAGCCATCCGGTCAGCGGCGTGCCGATCGCCGCCGCGACGATATACGACGTCAGTACCCACGTGATCTGGTCCTGCGTCGCGGACAGGCTGCCCTCCATATGCGGCAGCGCGACGTTGGCGATGGTGCTGTCGAGCACCTGCATGATGTGATGGTCGCGAGCATCACCGACGCAGTCACGAACGCGCGGACGCGAGGCGGCGGATAAAGCGAAGCGGTGTCGTCGGTCGCGGACATGCCGTGCGCGGTCTCCTGTTCGGATAGCGTCCGTACTCAGCGGACACTGAATAAACCCGATTTTCGCGCCGGATGCCGCTGCGTGCAAAGCTTCGTTGAATCGCAACTAACTGTTTTTAATTCGCAAGGCCGCGTTCGCTTCGCCATCGACCACGAGCCAACAACAAAGCGCAGCGAATCGATCTCGCCGCGCAAACTTCAAAACATCACCGATACGCGCACGTAAAACTCGCCGCATCGTTCGCATTGCCGCCGACGAACTTCGGCCACGAAGGATAACGGCACAGCGGCCGCGTGCGTCCGAGCGTCACCGTGTTGAGGTCGCTCATCTGCAAGGTTTCGGGCGCGGTGCCGGATTTGACCCATCGGTCGAGCGCGGACAACGAGTCGATCGCCGGATGAAACGGTCCCGTGCCGTGTCGGACGCCGGGCATCAGATAGAAGCGGACGAAGCGGTCCACCTTGCCGCGTCCGAAGCGATCGACGAGACCGTTGTAGTCGTCCGTGCTCGAATCCGTGCTGACGATTTCATCGGCGAGCCCGTGCGTCATGATGATCTTGCCGCCCTTGGCCCGGAACGCGCTGATGTCCGTGTTGGTCGCATCGCTCAGGGCCGAGACGGTCTGCACGCGCGACTGATACGCGCCGGGGTGAGTCGGATCGAAGTTGAGCGAGTCGAAGGTCGGCACTCGCGTGACGAGGTACTTCACCCATTGATCGCCCGTCACCCACTGATTCGCGTCATGCTTGTTGGCCGGATTCGAAGGCGTCTTCGATTCGCCGAAGTCGCGCGTCGTGTACGGGCCCGCGAACACCGAGCCCGCGAGGATGTTGTAGCCCGCATAGCGTCGCACGCCGTTGGCGAGCGGATAGCGCAGCAGCAGCGGCGACGCGATGGTCACCACGGTCGCGAGTTGCGGATCGGAGAGACAGGTATCGCCCGCATCCGAGCCGCCCGGACAACGCACCGACGCGAGCACCTTGAGCGCATACAGCTTGCACGCATCGATGTTCGAGATGATGCCGTCGGCTACGCCGTCGAGCGTGTCGCATTCCTTCATTACGGCGTTCTGCAGGAGCTCGGTCTTGGCAACGTCGAGCCAGTCCGCGCCGTTGCGCAAGTAGAGCGCGCGCCCGAGCACGATGTTCGACAAACGCAGTCCCGTGTAGTTGAGCGCCGGCCGGTTCACGACAATGCCATCGTAATCCGCGGGCCAGCGCTGGATTTCGGTGAGGCCGTCGCGCCCGCCCGTCGAACTGCCGAAGAAGTAGCTTTTCGCGGGCATCTGCGCATAGCGCTTCTTGATCAGCAGCATCGCGACGTCATGCGTTTTCTTGAGGCTCAGGCCGCCGTAGTTGGCGAGCGCTTCGTCGTTGGCCGCGAACGATCCGTCCGTGATGCTCGAACTCTGATGGCCCGAATCGTCGCCGAAGGTGGCGTAGCCGGATGCGAGCGGCGTCGGCGTGCCGGTAGGGCGCCATGTCGAGCGCGGCGACGCCGGTGATCAGCGTGCCGTCGAATCCGCCGCCGCCGTAGTGCAGCGACTTGTGGTTCCAGTTGGTCGGCAGATTCACCTGGAAGTTGATGACCGGCGCAGTCGGATTGACCGGCGCGATGGTGCCGTTCACCTGACAGTACTCGCCACTGGTTTCGACGAGCGTTGCGGTCGCGATCTTCGCGCCGTTGCTGGGCGCGCCGATCGATGTCGCCGGAATCGCCATGCCGGCGAGCGCCGCGCATTGCTGCGATGCCGTTTGAGTCGGCGATTGCGATTGCGCCTGCGCATTCGCCACGGCGGCAGGCGAGCCGCCGCCGCATCCGGCGAGCGTGATCGAAACCGCCGCGCATAGCGTGCCGAGGGCGAGCGTGCGCCCCAACGTTTTGCTGGTCATCGTCGTCTCCTGAATCGACGCGGATCGAATTGCCCGCGTCTGGTGCAAAGGCTTGTGGCTTACTCGCTCGCGCCGCCCGCATCGGCGGCGACGGATCGCACGAGGCGCGCATCGTCGCCGAACAGCACGCGCACGCCCGCGTCCGATACGAACATCGCCTCGCCGCTGTGTCCCGCGCGCCGGGCACTTCATGGCAGCGATGCTTCAATCGCGGATGCCGCGCCAGCAGATAGGCGAAATACGCCCGCCCGCGCGCCAGCCGATGCGGACCCTGCGCATTCGCCGCGCACGTGCGATCCAGCGCCGGATGCAGCGGATCGCAATCGCGCTCGCCGAGCAGATAGGTCACGTCGCTGCGCGCGTAATGCGCTTCGAAATCGCGCGCGTCGGCATCAGTGCGTGCGTAGCGCGGCAGGCGGTTGAGGCCGTATTTCCAGTCGTCGACGTCATCGCATGGAAGCGCGGTCGGGTAAGGGCGCGACGCATCGAAATACACATACGACGACGGATTCGCGATCACATGACGCAGCGTCGCCTTGCCGCCCGACGATCGCATAGCGATGCGCCACCTGCGCGCCGCCCGAATGTCCCGCGATCACGATTTCGCGCAGCGCGGGATAGCGCGCGTAATGCTCGATCAAACTGTCAAGGACATCGAACGAACTCAGTGCGCTAGGACCGCGCGCGTCGAGTCCGCCCATCCACGATGTCCATTCCCAATGCAGCATGTCGGCGGCCAATGGGTGATGCTCGACATCGGCGGTCGCGAGAAATTGCGGCACCACGAGCAACGTCGATTCGCCCGACACCGATGACGCTTCCAGCGCGCGCTCGGCGGTGCGCAGATACGCATCGGCATCGCGCAGACGTCCGTGTAGCATGATGACGACGCGCTCGATCTTTGCTCGATCCGACGCGCCGCCGAAAAACACCGGCACGCAGCCCGTGCCGCGCGGCGTCGCGACGGAAAAGCGCGCAGCGCCGACCACGCGCACCGGCGCTTCGTTGCGCGGGCGCGCTTCGTTCACAGGCATCGTCATGAATGCGCGCCATCCTTCGGCCAGAGATTCGGCTCGCGGCACAGCCGCCGTCCCGATGCGCTCAGCCCGACCAGCAGCAGCGACACGACGCCCGCGAACATCAGATACCACGCGGGCACCATCCGCGATCCGGACACGCCGATCAGCGTCGATACGGTCAGCGGCGCGAGCCCGCCGAACAGCGTCACCGCGATGTTGTACGAGAGCGCGACGCCCATCGAACGCGTCGCGGTGGGGAACAGTTGCGTCAGCATGCCGGGATGCGCGCCCGACATCAGGCTCAGCACGACGGTGGCGATCATCTGCGCGGCGAACACGCGCTCGGGCGTGGGCGCGGCGAGCACCCACGAAAACAGCGGCCACGCCGCGCAGATCCACACGATGGTGATCGGAAAGAACAGCCGGTACGCGCCGAAGCGATCCGCAAGCTTGCCCGCCAGCGGATAGCCGACGATGCTGATCAACCCAGAAATCGCCGTGCCGAACAGTGCGTTCTTCAGCGGCAGATGCAACTGCCGTTCGACGAACAGCGGCATATACGAATGCCACAGATAATTCGTCGCCGTCATCACGCCCATCGCGCACAAGGCCGCATCGCCGCGCTCGCGTAAAAACGTGCGCAAGGATTGACGCGGCGCGTGCGCGAGTTGCTGACGCAACTGCACGAATTCCGGCGATTCCGAGACCTTGTGGCGAATATAAAACCCGACCGGGCCGACCAGCGCGCCGAGCAGAAACGGCACGCGCCAGCCCCACGACGCGAGTGCTTCGCCGGAGAGATTCGTCGTCAGCAGATAGCCGCAGGACGACGACAGCAGTAGCGCGACCGCTTGCGAGGTCATCTTAAAACTGCCGAAGAACATCTTGCGTCCCGGCGGCGCGTATTCGGTGAGCATCGCGGCGGCGGTCGCGAATTCGCCGCCGACCGACAAGTCTTGCAGCACGCGCGCGAACAGCACCAGCAAGGGCGCGGCGATGCCGATGCTCGCGTAACCGGGCGTGAGACCCATCAGCAGCGTGCTCGCCGCCATCAGCAGGATCAGCAGCGACAGCGTCTTGTGCCGTCCGTGCCGGTCCGCCCACGCGCCGATCGCGATGCCGCCCAGCGGCCGCACGACGAAACCGATCGCGAAGGTCGCGAGTGTCAGCGTGATCGACAGAAAGTTGTTGCCGACCGGGAAGAACACATGCGCGATGGTTTTCGCGAAGTAGCCGTAGATCAGAAAGTCGAACCACTCGAGCCCGTTGCCGATGACCGACGCCAGCACGGCGCGCCGCACTTGCGAGTTCGACAGCGGCGGGGCGGCGGCGAGCGGCGCGCCCGTGTTCAGCACGGTTTGCATACGTCTCCTGTCATTTTTCATCGTGTGAACCCAGCTTAAGAAGCGTTCCGCCAAATGTAAAATACATATCGGATGACCTTGCCATATGCATCGGATATACCAGGGACGAAGACGATGGAATTGCGCCATTTACGTTACTTCCTCGCCGTGGCGGAAGAGCGGCAATTCACGCGCGCGGCGGCGCGCCTGCATATGCAGCCGCCGCCGTTGTCGCAGCAGATTCAGGAACTGGAGCAGGAATTGGGCTTCGCGCTGTTTCTGCGTCAGCCGCGCGGCGTGGAACTGACCGCGCCCGGCGAGGCGTTCGCCGAGCACGCGCGCGCGGCCTTGCGCACGCTCGAGCAGGGCGTCACGCATGCGCGGCGCGTGTCGCAGGGGCAGGTCGGGCGCGTGCGGATCGCGCTGACGAGTTCGGCGGCGTTTCATCCACTCGCGACCACGGCGATCCGCGCGTTTCGCGAGACGCATCCGGGCATTTCGATCGAACTGAGCGAGATCAACGCGGCCGAGATCATCGAGATGATGTCGAACGGGCAGATCGACGTGGCGATTCTGCGCAAGCCGATCGAAACGCCCGCCGATCTGCGCTTCGAACTGCTGGCGCAGGAGCGCATGCGGCTGGTGTTGCCGCTCGGCCACGCGCTGATCGGCGCGCGCGCCGTGTCGCTGGATGCGCTGGCGGGCGAGCCGTTCATCTTCGTGCGGCGGCCGGGCGCGCCGGGCATGTACGCGGATTTCATCCGCGCGTGCGAGGCGCGGGGCTTCACGCCGCGCGTGGTCGACGAAGTGCCGCGCATGGTGACCGCGATCAATCTCGTCGCCGCGGGCGGCGGCGTGACGCTGGTGCCGGCGTCGATGCAGCGATATCGCCAGGAAAGCGTGCGTTATTGCCGCGTCGCGGGCGACGACGCGTTTCGCGCGCCGCTGCATCTGGTCACGCGGCCGGAAACGCAGAGTCCGGCGGCGGCGCGTTTCAGGGAGATGGTGCTGAAGTTCGGGCGTGAATCGGCGTAAGCGCAGCGTGCGACCTTATTGCGCCTGCACATACGAACCGACTTCGCCATCGAGCGGACGCGACGCGAACACGCAGTCCAGCTTCGCGCGCGTGCAGACATCGAGCGCGCCGTCCTGCGACGACTTCCTCACCAGCCGCGACGCGCTTGAACCCGTGTACCAGCCGAGCGGCGCGGTGCGCGCGCGTTCGATCTGATCGCAGCGCGGATCGTTGATATGGCGGATATCGTGGATGCGCTCAAGATTGAGCTGGATCGGCTTCAGGCATTGCTGGATCGTCAGGCCTTCGCATTCCGGCACCCACTGCGCGAGACGCTTGACGGCATCCTCGGCACGGGCGGCGCGGGTCTGGAACAGCGCCAGCAGCGAAGTCGGCACCGACGATTCCGCCTGACGTGCCGCCTGCTCGCAGCGTGACACCGGCCGCGCGGGATCGTCGGCGGAAGTCTTGTCCTCGACGCCCAGTTCCGGCGGATTGCCGTTGATATCGAGCAGCACGATGTCCTTGCCGAACTCACGGCGCGCGGCCGTCAGCACTTGCAGCGACAGCGTCTGCGCGCCCGAGTTGTCGGCGTAACCGCCGTCGACCAGACGATGCCGCTTGCCGAGCTCGGTGTAATCGCCCGCGGGCGTCACGATCGGAAAGCGCGCGCTGTGCAACACCGCTTCGCCGACGCTCATGTAGATCGGCTGAGCCGGGCTGCATTCCTCGAAGCTGGAATAGCGCGTCGGCTGCGCGCAGGTCGCGGTGGCCTGCGCGCCGATGCCGTTCGAAAACCACTCGTTGTTGCCGCTGTCGGCATCGGTCGTGTTGAAGAAGACATGCGGCGCGGGCGCGATGCCGCCGGTCAGATCGGCGAGCGGCAGCGCCAGGGGATGCAGCCGGTTCCGCTCGTCGGCGCGGCGCGCCGGATGCGATTCGTCGAAGGCTTCGGCGAGCGCGTCGTCCCAGCTTTCGAGCATCGCCTGTCCGCGCGTCGCGGAGGCGCGCGGCGTCAGCGGCGTGCGCAGAAACACGTCCCGGCCGAGGAAAGTCGCGATCACCGGCGACAGATGATCCTGCACCAGCGCCTGCGTCACCACGTCCGTGAGCGGCGTTTGTTTCGCCGGATCGCAATGCGTCCACGCGCCTTGCGCGACCATCCGCTGGCGCGCGACCAGATACACGGCGATGCCCAGACTGCCGCCCGACACGCCGCTCATCGCGTGAAGATGCGTGCCGAATGTGCCGCACGAGGCGTCGTCGGCGAGCGCGAGCGTCTGCGCCGTGTAGATCGCGGCGCGCAACCCGCCGCCGTAGGCGTTGACGAGAATGTGCGGACCGGGCGGCGGCGCGTCCGTCTGCAACGAGACCGTTTGCGCGAGCGTGCCGGTTGCCGCGTTGGCATAACGCGGAATCGCGCGGGCGGCGGTCCGACTCGCGTCGTCGTCGAAATGCTCGACGTCGAGCGGCTCGTGCGCCAGATACTGCAACACTATGACGACGCCGATCGCGATCGCCGACGTGAACCCCGGCACCGCGCGCGACACGCGACGCAGGAACAGTTGACTGCCGCTGACGAACACGATCGCCGCCGCCAGAAACAGCATGATGGTGCCGAGCGAGCCGATGCTGCGCACATGTTTGGCCGACAGCGCGCCGAGCACGATCAGCCCGAGCGCGCCCAGCGCGATGAACGCCATCACCTGCGCGAACACTTCCTCGAATTTCACGGCGTGATGCGATTCGAACAGATCGTAGGTGTACGGCCGCCGGCGCAGACGTTCGAAGCGCTGCGTTTTGCCTCGCATTCCGCACACGCGGCGAATCCGGCTCAGCCGCAGCATCCGGTAGACGCGCCGCGTCACGCGGCGGCGCAGTACGAGCACCATCAGCATCAGCGCGGGCAGCAGCGCGCAGACGATATCGACGATCCGCACCGCGTCGACCGATGCGATCGCCTGCGGATTGATGCGCGTGGCCAGCAGCATCGACGAGATCGCGAAGCCGACGATCCCGGCGATCGCCAGCTTCGGCGACCACGCACTCAGCGGCGGCTTGTGGATCATCCAGTCGAGCGCGCCGATGGTGGCGACGAGCGGCGTCGCGACGATCGCGGCGACCAGCGCGAGCGCCACCGGCCGGCTCATCGTCGAGACGATCAGCGGCGCGTAGATCAGCGCGCCCATCGCGGCGGCGAGCGCGGCAGCCACTTGATCGCCTTGACGACGCGCATTTCCGTGGCGAGTCCGGAAGGTGTCCGATGCTTGCCGGGCCTGCGCATATGCGGCCCGAGGTTGAGGATTTCCCACGCCAGCGGCATGCCGAGCCACGCCTCGACGGTGCAGAGCAGGCACGCGCTGTACCAGATCGCGACGGCGAGCAGGATCGACCAGATCACATACCACGTCAGCGGATAAATATTGACGGCGGCAAGCGCGCTGCCGGGCGCGAGGCCTTCGGGATTCGGCTCGATCAGGCCGAGCAATACTTCGCTGCTTTGCGGCACGCCGTAGAACAACACGGCCAGCACGATCAGGCAGACGGTCGGGATCAGCGCGCGCCGCAGCGTGAGGAACAGCCACGGCATGGCGGGCGCGACGCCATCGGCGAGCAGTTCGGTGCAGCGGTCGAGCCAGCGGTTTCCGGGCGGCGGACGGCGGTCGGGCATGGTCGGTTCCTCGTGGCGAGCGTTCTCGGCTGCGCTATGGCTATTGTGTCGGCGATGTCGCTTCGGCATGCCAAGCGACATGAGTCAATGAACGGCTCCGTCCCAAAGTATTAATCCAATCCGCCGGAGGACGAAGCGTTTTTGGCGGCGCGGAACGCCAGTTTGTCGAAAGAAAACGACCCGCGTGAGTCAGCCGTCAGCGTTGCTTCGCTTCCAGAAAACTCTGCGCCAATTGCTTCCACAGATGATCCGCCGCCGGCGAGAGCCTGCGCCCGACGCGCGTCATCATCTGGCTCGCGAAGCCGGTTGCGATCGGATGATCGATCGGCACCGCCACCAGTTCGCCGAGATCGATGCCGCGCCGTGATCGACGACATGAACGACACGCCGAGCCCCGCCGCCGCCAGTGTCTGCGCCGTGTTGAACAGGTCGACGCGATACGCCGGAATCACGTTGAGCCGCACGTCGTCGAGCAGCGATTGCACGAAATGCTGCACGCCGAAGGCTTCGGTCATGAAGATAAGCCGCTCGCCGGCGAGTTCGTGCGGCGGCACTTTCGTCATCGACGCGAAGCGATGCGTCGGCGCGACCACCGCGCACAACGGCCGCGTTGCGAACGGATGGATGCGCATTGCGGGATCGTCGGCGGAGCGCGCGCACAGGCCGATATCGACGGTGTCGTCGCGCACCATCGCCAGCACGGCGGGCGTCGGGCCGGAGCGGATCTCGACGAGAATGTCGGGGTACGTCATCGAAAAGCGCTGCAACGCGCGCGCAATCAGATTTCCGATGAAGCCCTCGCCGACGCCCAGCGCCACGCGTCCGCGCCGCAAGTGGCGGTATTCCTCCAGCCGCGCCGCGAGGTCGCGCTGGCGGCGCTGATTGTCGCGATAGTGGTTGATCATCACCTGGCCGATTTCCGTCACGACGACATTGCGCCCGCGCCGCTCGATCAGCGGAAAGCGCAGCCGCCGCTCCATCGCCGCGACTTGACGGCTGATCACCGACGGATTGACGCCGAGCGTTTCGGCCGCCATCCGCCCGCCGCCCGCCGCCGCGATTTCGGCGAGATAACGCAGCGAACGGTCGCCGATATCGTCCGTCAGATCGTGTTTGTCATCCATTTCGCGCGCACCAATTGTTGCCCTGAAAGCAACATTTTGGATGCGTTTCCGTCATGGGTCGAGTTTTTCGTCGGTGCAATACTCGCGTCATTCATCGCGTCATTCACACACCGATAAAACAGGAGGAGCCCCGCTTTATGACCGACCACCGCTACTGCGAAATCGCCGATCTGGCCGACGCCAAAAACCAGCTCGACGAGATCCGTCATCACATCCACCAGCATCCGGAACTGTCGTATGAAGAGGTGAACACGTCGGAATTCGTCGCCGGAAAGCTCGCCGAATGGGGCTACGAGGTGACGCGCAACGTCGGCGGACACGGACTCGTCGCGTCGCTGAAGGCCGGGACGAGCGCTCGCTCGGTCGGCGTGCGCGCCGACATGGACGCGCTGCCGATCCGCGAACTGACGGGCCTTGCCTACGCGTCCGTCCACGACGGCAAGATGCACGCGTGCGGCCACGACGGTCACACCACGGTCCTGCTCGGCGCGGCGCGGCAACTCGCGAAGACGCGCAATTTCGACGGCACCGTGCATCTGATCTTCCAGCCCGCCGAAGAAGCCGGCTCCGACAGCGGCGCGCAACGCATGATCGCCGATGGCCTGTTCGAGCGCTTCCCGTGCCAGGCGATTTTCGGGCTGCACAATCATCCGGGCGTGCCGACCGGCACCTTCGGTTTCCGCGCCGGCCCGCTGATGGCAGCGTGCGATACGGTCAAGGTGCGTATCGTCGGGCGCGGCGGACATGCGGCGCGTCCGCATCTGACGGTCGATCCGGTCGTGGTCGGCAGCAGCATCGTGATGGCGCTGCAATCGGTCGTGTCGCGCAATGTCGATCCGAACGAGGCGGCGGTCGTCACCGTCGGCGCGTTCCGTTCGGGGCACGCGGCGAATGTCATCCCCGAAGACGCGACGCTGGAAATGAGCGTGCGCTCGTTCTCGTCGAAGGTCCGCGAGACGCTCGAACAGCGCATCCGCGCGTTGATCGCGTCGCAGGCGGACGCGTATGGCGCGACTGCGGAGATCGAGTTTATCCGCGGCTATCCGGTGCTGATCAACAGTGAGGCCGAGACCGAATTCGCGCGCAAGGTGGCCGAGGAACTGGTCGGCGCCGAGCATGTGATCGCGCCGTTTCCGCCGATCGCGGGCAGCGAGGACTTCGCCTACTACCTGCAGAAAGTGCCCGGCTGCTTCGTGCGGCTCGGCAACGGCGAAGGACGTCCGATGCTGCACAACGCGCGCTACGACTTCAACGACGACAATCTGACCATCGGCGCGGCGTTCTGGACGCGTATCGTCGAACGCTTCCTCGCCAAGGATCGCGCATGAACGCCACGACTCAATCGATGCCGTCGCGCGGCGCGTCCGAAGCCGAGCAGATGACGCCCGCGCAGCAGCGCAAGATCGTGCTCGCGGCGGTCATCGGCAATCTGCTCGAGTTCTTCGACTTCACCGTCTACAGCTATTTCGCGCTGACCATCGGCAAGCAGTTTTTCCCGTCGGGCGATCCGGTCACGTCGTCGCTGCTGGCGTTCGCCGTGTTCGCCGTGGGCTTCGTGATGCGTCCGCTGGGCGGCATCGTGCTCGGACGCTACGCGGATCGCGCCGGACGCAAGCCCGCGCTCACGCTCACCATCCTGTTGATGGCGATCGGCTCGGCATCGATCGGACTTGCGCCGACGTATGCGCAGATCGGGCTGGCCGCGCCGCTGCTGATCGTCGTCGCGCGGCTGGTGCAGGGCTTCGCGCAGGGTGGCAAATTCGGTGCCGCGACCGCGACGCTGCTGGAAATGGGCGGCACGGCGAGCCGCGGTTTTCGCGCGAGCTGGCAACTGGCGAGTCAGGGCGCGGCGGCGCTGCTCGGTTCGGGTCTCGCGGCGAGTCTCGGCTTCCTGCTGTCCGACGACACGATGCATAGCTGGGGCTGGCGCATTCCGTTTCTGATGGGCACGCTGATCGCGCCGGTCGGCATCTATCTGCGTCGTCATATCCGCGAAGAACCGCCCGCGCAGAAAGCCGTCGCCACTCGCGACGATCCGAAGCGCGGCCTCTACGTGCGCAACTGGTTTCTCACGATCTTCTCGATCATGGGCATGTCGGTGTCGACGTACGTGATGATGTATTACATGCCGACCTACTGCATCCAGTACCTGCATCTGCCGCTGAAGATGTCGATGCTCGCGGGCGTGGCATCGAGCGTGATCTCGCTCGTGATGTGCCCGATCTACGGCGCGATGTCCGATCGCATGGGACGTCGCAAGCCGCTGACGATCATCGGCCGGGTCGCGCTGATCGTGCTGCTGTATCCGGCGTTCTGGGTGATGACGCATTTTCCGTCGCTGCCCGTCGTGCTCGCCGCGCTGATCGTGCTGATGCTCTGCTACACGATGGGCTCCGCGCCCGCCTATGCACTGATGCCCGAGAACTTCCCGAAGCATTTGCGCGCGGGCTATATGTCGAGCGCGTATGCGATCGCGGTGTCGGCGTTCGGCGGCACGGCGCAACTGGTCGCGGGCTGGCTGATCCGCGCGACCGGCAACAAGATGGCGCCGGCGTGGTACATGATCGGCTGCGTGTTGATCTCGCTTATTGCCGTTTCGATGTTCGAGGAGACGGGTGGGAAGGCGCTGGATTAGGGCTGCGGCGTGATCCACTGCATCGAACGAGACCCGGCGCGCGCCGGGTTTTTTCATGATGTCGCTCACCTGCTGCTTTGCACAATTTTTGATCTACCACGACCATCGGGCTTACCCGAATGCAAAAAAGTATCAGAGCGTAGTCTCATTTCGTGTAGTGAAAAATTGCGCGCACGGCTATCTTTCGGTCACAGCATCAGCAAAACGATGACGAACCGCGCGGTGCGCTGGCATTTTCATCCCGATTTCATCCCGAGTACGAGATTCATCTCATCACGGCGACGACGGGCAAATACTTCGTCGGCGATTACATCGGCGATTTCGAAGCCGGCAATCTGGTGATGACCGGACCGAATCTGCCGCATAACTGGGTCAGCAACGTCCCGCACGGCGAGCAGGTGGCCGAGCGCTGTCTGGTCGTGCAGTTCGATACCGATTTCGTCGTCCGCGCCATCGAAGCGTTTCCCGAGTTCGGGCGCATCGCGCATCTGCTCGAAGCATCGAGTTGGGGCGTGCTGTTCCGCCCGGAGACGGGCGCGGCCGTCGCGCCGATCATGCGCGATATGCTGGGCGCGCAGGGCTTGCGGCGCATCGCGTTGTTCGTCGCGCTGTTCGATGTGCTGCTGCACGGCGCGGAACCCGTCAAGCTCGCGAGCGCCGCGTATCGGGCCGATCCCGCGCGTTACGCGGAGACGCGCATCAATCATGTGCTGTCGTACATCGGCAAGAATCTTTCGCAAGAGTTGCGCGAAGCGGATCTGGCGGGTCTCGCCGGTCAGAGCGTCAGCGCGTTTTCACGCTATTTCCGCCGCCATACCGGCGTGCCGTTCGTGCAATACGTCAACCGGCTGCGGGTGAATCTCGCCTGTCAGTTGCTGATGTCGGGCGAATTGAGCATCACCGATATCTGCTATCAGGTCGGCTTCAACAATCTGTCGAATTTCAACCGGCAGTTTCTGGCGCTGAAGGGCATGTCGCCGTCGCGATGGCGCGGCTATCAGCAACTCAACGCCGACAGCGCGGCCGAATCGACCGATTTGCTGCCGACCGAAGCGCCCGCTTAGCCTCATCACGTTTCGTTCGAAGCTCCGACGCGATGCGCGCCTATGCATCGCGGAGGACGCCTTTTAGCCTTTTTTCAGCACGAGGCGGCCTGTGAGCCGCCAATCAAGAAGACAGGAGACAGTCGATGAAAACGCTTTCCAAACGAATCCTCGCCGCCAGCATCATCAGCTTAGGCATCCTGACAGAATGCGCGATGGCCGCACCTTCCGGCACTGTCGCGTTCCTCATGCCCGATCAGGCATCGACGCGCTACGAGCAGCACGACTTTCCCGGCTTCAAGGCGGAAATGTCCAAGCTGTGTCCGGATTGCAAGGTGCTCTATCAGAACGCGAATGCCGATGTCGCGACCCAGCAGCAGCAATTCAACTCCGTGATCGCGCAGGGCGCGAAGGTCATCGTACTCGATCCGGTGGATTCGACGGCGGCGGCATCGCTGGTGCGCATGGCGCAGAGTCAGGGCGTCAAGGTGATCGCCTACGATCGCCCAGTGCCGACCGCTCCCGCCGATTACTACGTCTCCTTCGATAACGAAGGCATCGGCCGGGCGATCGCGCAGTCGCTCGTGCAGCATCTGAAGGCATCGGGCGTGGCGACGAGCAAGGGCGGCGTGCTCGAAGTCAACGGCTCGCCGACGGACGCGGCCGCCGGCCTCATCAAAAAGGGCATCCATTCCGGTCTGGAAGGCAGCGGCTACAAGACGCTCGCCGAATACGACACGTCCGACTGGGCGCCGCCCAAGGCGCAGCAATGGGTGAGCGGGCAGATCACGCGCTTCGGCTCGCAGATCGTCGGTGTCGTCGCGGCGAACGACGGCACGGCGGGCGGCACGGTCGCGGCGTTCAAGGCGGCGGGCGTCAATCCGGTGCCGCCCGTCACGGGCAACGACGCGACCATCGCCGGTCTGCAGCTGATCATCGCGGGCGACGAATACAACACGATTCTCAAGCCCAGCGAGACCGTCGCGGCAGCCGCCGCGAAAGTGGCGGTCGGCTTCCTCAACGGTCAGACGCCGAAGGGCGAAACCACGCTCTTCAACACGCCGACGCAACTCTTCAAGCCCGCCGTGATCACGGCGCAAAACCTGAAGGCGGATGTCGTCGACAAGGGTTTCGCCAGCGCCAAGACGCTGTGCACCGATCGTTACGCGGATGGCTGCAAGAAGCTCGGCATCGGCCAGTAATCACGATTTTTCGAGAGGTGAGCTCCATGACTGACGACTCCACAAAACGGTCCGGTCCCGGCAAGCTGGTGCTGAGCCTGCGCGGCGTGTCGAAGCATTTCGGCGCGGTCTCGGCGCTGACGGATATCGAGCTCGATGTCCACGCCGGCGAAGTGGTCGCGCTGGTGGGCGACAACGGCGCGGGCAAGTCGACGCTGATCAAGGTGCTGGCGGGCGTGCATCAGCCGAGCGCCGGCACGATCACCTTCGACGGAAAGGAGGTGACGCTGGCCAATCCGGCGGCGGCGCTCGATCTCGGCATCGCCACGGTGTTTCAGGATCTGGCGTTGTGCGAGAACCTCGATGTCGTCGCCAACATTTTCCTCGGCCGCGAAATGACGCCGATGCGTCTCGACGAAGTGTCGATGGAAATGCGCGCGTGGACGCTGCTCAACGAACTGTCCGCGCGCATTCCCGATGTGCGCGACGTGGTCGCGTCGCTGTCGGGCGGACAGCGGCAGACGGTGGCGATCGCGCGTTCGCTGCTGCTCGATCCGAAGCTGATCATGCTCGACGAACCGACCGCCGCGCTCGGCGTCGCGCAGACGGCCGAAGTGCTCAACCTGATCGAACGCGTTCGCGATCGCGGGCACGCGGTCATCATCATCAGCCACAACATGGAAGACGTGCGCGCCGTCGCCGACCGCATCGTCGTGCTTCGACTCGGGCGCAACAACGGCGTGTTCTATCCCGATTCGTCGAATCAGGAACTGGTCGCCGCGATCACCGGCGAGACCGAAAACGCCGTGTCGCGGCGCGCCGATCGCCGCGCCGCCCAAACGAATGCCTAGCTGGAGGAATCATGATGAGTAACGAAATGCAGGGCAAACCTCAAGGGAGCGCGCCATCGCCGACGCTGCTCGACAGAAGCGACGTGCGCGTCAAGCATGCGAGCGGCGTCGGCGGCGCGCTGTCGGCGTTCAGGGATCGCGTGAAGTCGGGCGATCTCGGTTCGCTGCCGGTCGTGGTCGGCCTCGTCATCATCTGGACGGCGTTCACGAGTCTGAATCCGGTGTTTCTGTCGGCGAACAACCTCGTGAATCTGCTGTTCGACTGCTCGACCATCGGCGTGATTTCGCTGGGCATCGTCTGCGTGCTGATGGTCGGCCAGATCGATCTGTCGGTCGGTTCGATGAGCGGCTTCGCCTCCGCGCTGGTCGGCATGTTGTGGGTGAACGAAGGCTGGCCGGTGTGGCTGGTGATCGTCGCGGCCATCGCGGTCGGCGCGTTGTACGCGCTGCTGCTGAACCGGCTCGGCATGCCGAGCTTCATCGCGACGCTGTCGGGTCTGCTGGCGATTCTCGGTCTGCAATTCTACGTGCTCGGATCGAGCGGCTCGATCAACCTGCCGTACAACTCGGCGATGGTCGATCTCGGTCAGCTGATCGTGCTGCCGGCCGCCGTATCGTATGGCATCGCGCTGTTGCCCGGCGTGCTAATGCTGCTGTTCGGCATGCGCACGCGCGAACGCCGGCGCGCGTCGAATCTCTCCGCGCCGTCGATCGGCAGTCTTGTCGTGCGCTGCGTCGTGATGACGATGCTGCTGGAAGCCGTCGTCGCGTATCTGAATCACGGGCGCGGCGTGCCGCTGCTGTTCGCGCTGTTCCTCGGCCTCGCGGTCTTCATGGACTACTTGCTGCGCCGCACGCAATGGGGCCGTTCGATGCACGCGGTCGGCGGCAATCACGAAGCGGCACGGCGCGCGGGTATCAACGTGCGCGGCATCTATACGAGCGCGTTCGTGCTGTGCTCGGGGCTGGCCGCGCTCGGCGGCGTGCTGACGGCGGCGCGGCTCGCGTCGGCCAGCCAGCAGGCCGGCACGGGCGATGTGAACCTGAACGCCATCGCGGCGGCAGTGATCGGCGGCACCAGCCTGTTCGGCGGACGCGGAAGCGCATACTCGGCGGTGCTCGGCATTATCGTGATTCAATCGATCGCCAGCGGCCTGACGTTGCTGAACCTGTCGTCGTCGCTGCGGTTCATGATTACCGGCGCGGTGCTCGCGATCGCGGTCATCGTCGATTCGCTCGCCCGGCAATCGCGCGTATCGCATGGGCGTGCGTGACAACTATCGAGGAGAACGGACGTATGACTGAGACAGTGAAAGGCAAGGTCGCGGCGATCACCGGCGCGGCGTCGGGAATCGGCCTCGAGTGCGCGCGCACGCTGATCGCCGAAGGCGCGAAGGTCGTGCTGATCGATCGCGCCAAGGAGCGGCTGGAAAGCTTGTGCGCGGAACTGGGTCCGGACGCGCTGCCGCTGGTCGTCGATCTGCTGAATCCATCCGATGTATCGACGATGCTGCCGCGCATTCTCGATGCCGCGGGCGGGCTCGACATCTTCCACGCGAACGCGGGCGCCTATGTGGGCGGCGACATCACAGAAGGCGATCCCGACGCGTGGGACCGGATGCTGAACCTGAACATCAACGCGGCGTTTCGGTCGGTGCATGCGGTGCTGCCGCATATGGTCGCGCAAAAGTCGGGCGATATCGTCTTCACGAGTTCGATCGCGGGCGTCGTGCCGGTGGTCTGGGAGCCGATCTATACGGCATCGAAATTCGCCGTGCAAGCCTTTGCGCACACGACGCGCCGGCAACTCGCGAAGCACGGCGTGCGGGTGGGATCGGTGTTGCCCGGCCCGGTCGTGACGGCGCTGCTCGACGACTGGCCGAAAGCGAAAATGGACGAAGCGCTGGCATCCGGCAGCCTGATGCAGCCTAAGGAAGTTGCCGATGCGGTACTGTTCATGCTGACGCGTCCCCGGAACGTGACCATTCGCGATCTGGTGATCCTTCCGAACAACGTCGATCTTTGAACGTCAGCCATTCAGCCATGAACACGGAAACCATGACCTTCGTCGTCGGCGTCGATGTCGGGACCGGCAGCGCGCGCGCCGGTGTCTTCGATCTCGACGGCCGGATGCTCGCCACGGCCAAACACGACATCACGCTTTTCAGGGAGAAGGGTTCGATCGTCGAGCAATCGAGCACGGAAATCTGGCGCGCCGTGTGTCGGGCGGTGAAGGAAGCCGTCGCGCACGCCGATGTTTCGCCCGCGCGGATCGCCGGCATCAGCTTCGATGCGACCTGTTCGCTCGTCGTGCTCGGCGCAAACGGCGCGCCGCTGGCGGTCGGGCCGTCGGAGCAGGCCGAGCGCGATATCGTCGTGTGGATGGATCATCGCGCGGTGGAGCAGGCCGAGCGCATCAACGCGGCCGGTCACGATGTACTGAAGTATGTCGGCGGCAAGATTTCGCCGGAAATGGAAACGCCAAAGCTGCTCTGGCTGCGCGAAAACCGGCCCGCGATCTTCGATGCCGCGTGGCAGTTCTTCGATCTCACCGATTTTCTGACCTGGCGCGCAACCGGCGATCTGTCGCGATCTACCTGCACGGTGACCTGCAAGTGGACCTATCTCGCGCATGAGAAACGTTGGGACGAAAGCTACTTTCGCAGCATCGGACTTGGCGTGCTGGCGGATGAAGGTTTCGCGCGCATCGGGCAGACGGTGGTCGAGCCGGGCACGGCGCTCGGCCGCGGCCTGACGGCGAACGCCGCCGCCGAACTCGGTTTGCGCGAAGGCACGCCGGTCGGCGCGGGCGTGATCGACGCGCACGCGGGCGGCATCGGCACGGTCGGCGCGGAAGGCGAGCCGGATGCGAATCTTGCCTACGTCTTCGGCACCTCGTCCTGCACGATGACCACGACGCGCGAACCCGTGTTCGTGCCCGGCGTCTGGGGCCCGTATTTTTCGGCGATGGTCCCGAACGCGTGGCTCAACGAAGGCGGTCAGTCGTTCGCGGGCGCGGCCATCGAACGCCTGCTCGCGATGCACCCGGCCCGCCCGATGCGCAACGTCGCGCGGACGAGGCGCATCAGTCGCTGCCCGCGATGCTGGCCGATCTCGCCACGCGCGCGTCGGACAGTCTGTCCAACGTGGCGAAGCTCGCGGACGGCCTGCATATCGTGCCCGAGTTTCTCGGCAATCGCGCGCCGTTCGCCGATCCGCACGCGCGCGCGGTTATCGCGGGATTGGGCATGGAAACGGACCTCGACAGTCTCGTCGCGCTTTATATCGCGGGCATTTGCAGCATCGGCTACGGCTTGCGTCAGATCATCGAAACGCAGGCGCGCGCCGGTGCGCCGATCGAGAACATCATGATCAGCGGCGGCGCGGGTCGGCAGGATCTCGTGCGGCAGCTTATCGCCGATGCGACGTCCAAACGCGTGCTCGCCGCCGAAGCCGACGAACCGGTCCTGCTCGGCGCGGCGATTCTCGGCGCGGTCGCGGGCGGCGCGTGCAAAAACGTCGAATCGGCGATGAAGTCGATGTCGCGCGTCAGCCGGGTTTATGAGCCGGGCGCGGACGTCGTCGCGTTGCACGAAACGCGGTATCGCGCGTTCGAGCGGCTGCAGGAAATCTCGAAAGCGATTCGCGCGCCTACGCCGTGATCTCGATGCGCGTGCCGTCCGGCGTCGCGATCACGGCTTCGTAAAAGCCGTCGCCGGTCGTGCGCGGCGGCGAGACGAGCAGGCTGTCGGCGGCGCAGCGCGCGGCGAGTGCGTCGACCGCCGTCGCGCTGCCGAGCGAGATGGCGAGATGATCCCAACCCACGCATTCATCGGCCGATGCATGCGCGATCCACGGCCCCGTCATCAGTTCGATGGAGGTCCGCTCTCCCGGCAAGCGGACGAAGCGCGACGCGAAGCCGGGCCGCCGCTCGCTGCGATAGATCGCGCCGACATCGGCCTGGAAGTATCGACGCCAGAACTGCGCGGCGGCGTCGAGATCGCGCGTCCAGAGCGCAATGTGGGCGATATTCATGCGCGCCGATTCGTCACGAGATGCGCGCAAGCCGGCACCAGGCACATCAGCGCGGTCAGGATGAAAAACGCGGTCGGCAGACCCGTTGCCTTCGCGACGAAACCGACGATCGCCGGTCCGGCGAGATTGCCGGCGTAACCGGTCGTCGTCATGGCCGCGACCGCCGCCGTCGATGGCATCGCGGTTTGCGATCCGGCGCGTCTGAACAACACCGGCACCACGTTCGATGCGCCGAGCCCGATCAGCACGAAGCCGCTCATCGCGAGCGCGGCGTTCGACGCAATCAGCAGCACCGGCAGTCCCGCGACGGCGATCACGCCGCCCCAGAACATCATCGCGCGATCGCCGATGCGCAAGGTCAGCGCATCGCCGCCGAAGCGGCCGGCCGTCATCGCGATCGAAAACGCCATATAGCCGATGCCGCCCTGCGCCGGCGAAACCAGCCCCGCGCCGGTGATAAGCAGCGCGCTCCAGTCGAGCAGCGCGCCTTCGACCAGAAACGCAATCGCGGCGAGCGCGCAGATCAGGAGCACGATGCCGCGCGGAAGCGCGAACAACGGCGCATCGCTTGCATGCGCGGAGACGATGAAACCCGGCCGCACCACTGCGATGGCGACGAGCATCAACAACGCGCAAGGCAACGTGCTGACGACCGTTCCGATGTGCGACGACAGCAGGAAGGTCATCATCGTCGAGCCGAGGAAGCCGCCGACGCTGAACAGCGCGTGAAAGCCCGACATCAGCGGACGGCCTTCCGCGCGCTCGACATCGACCGCGTGAATGTTCATCGCGACGTCGAGCGAGCCGAGGCACGCGCCGAATAGCGTCAGGGCGATGCCTAGCTCTGGCGCGGTATCGACGATGGCGAGCGTCGGCAGAACCACGGCGAGCCCCGCGCCGCCCGCGACGATGACCGGCTTGCTGCCGTATCGCGCGGTGAGTGCGCCGGTGAGGACCATCGCGATGACGGAGCCCACGCCGATGCACAGCAGCAACAATCCCAGCACGCCATCGTCGACGCCGAGCCGCTGCTTGGCGAAGGGCACCAGCGGCGCCCAGCACGCGATGCCGAATCCCGCGACGAGAAACGCGAGACGCGTCGAGAAACGGGCCGCAGGAAGCCGATCAGGAAGCCGGTTCATGACACATTCGTCAGGATGACTGACGTTCCGAGTCTGGACAAAGCCGCGCGCGTCTCGGGCGCGATGTTGTGTTCGACCACCACCGTTTCGATCTCGCCGATGGCCGCGACCTTATATGGCGCGCGCGCATCGAACTTCTCCGTGAGCGCGAGCACGACGCTGTGTTCGCTCGCGGCGAGCACGGCGCGCTTGAACGCCGCATCGCCGATATGGAACGCGCTGATGCCGCGCTCGGGCGATATCGCGCAGGAGCCGATGAAGCATCGGTCGAAATTCAGGCGCGCGACGCTTTGCACCGCGTTCGCATCGACGCTGCCGCCCACGGCCGCATCGACCGCGCCGCCGATCATGATCAGTTCGAGATCGGCGCGGCGCAACACGGCGGCCGCGATATCGACCGAATTGGTCGCGACGGTGAGATGCGCGTCTTCGGGCAGCAGATCGACCAGCGCGAGATTCGTGCTGCCGCTATCCAGAAACAGCAATTCGCCCGGACGGATCAGCGCGACGGCCGCGCGCGCCAGAGCCGTTTTTTGTTCGCTCGATGTATCGATCCGGCTTGCCATCGGCGTGGACGCGGGCGTGATCGGCAGCGCGCCGCCGTACACGCGGCGGCAACGGCCTTCGGCGGCCAGCGCGCGAAGGTCGCGACGAATCGCGTCCTCCGAAATATCGAATTCGGCGGCCAGCGCCGTGGCGACGACCGGCTGGCCGCGCGCGAGGCGTTCGGCGATTTCGTCGCGCCGGGAGAGAGGGATGTCGTTGTTCATGCCGCATGCTAACGTGCATCAACAAGAATGTAAACGTGTACAAACGTGCATTTGGCGTTGCGGCTGGCGAATTGCTCTGACACATTGCGTCAAAAAATGTGGATAATAATGATTATCATTTGCCTCGCTGTCCGATCGAATCAGTCGTCGATGAAGTCCATCCCCTTGCTGTCCCGCATCGCCGCCGCGATGTTCGACGGTTACGCGCTCGCCGCGCTGACCAGCGTTGCCACGCTCGCCATGCCGATGGCCAAACCGCAAGCCGTGCTCACCGACATGCTGCTGAGCTTTCTCGTGTACGCAGGCGCGGTGATCTGGGTGTTCGCGATGCGCAGCGCGACGCGCGCATGGATCGGCCTCGCGGTCGTCGCCGTGCCTTTGCTGCTCGCGGCGTGGAGCGTGTGGTCGTGAGGAAATCCGGCGATATCAAACCGCGCGGCATCCGACAGACCATGTCCGATCTGCATACGTGGGTCGGGCTGCTCGCCGGCTGGATTCTCTACGCGATGTTCCTTACCGGCACCGTCAGCTACTTCAAGGACGAAACCTCGCAGTGGATGCGCCCCGAAATGCCGCATCTGGCGACCACGCCCGATGCCGCGCAAGTCGCGCAACGCGTCGCCGACACGCTCGGCGGCATCGCGGCGGGCAGCACGCAATGGAGCTTCGATCTGCCGTCGGCACGCACGAGCATCGTCGGTGCGTTCTGGCGCACGCCGAAGGGCGCGGCCGACAAACGCGCGTTCCAGGAAGGCTGGTTCGATCCGCTGACGGGCGCGCGCACGGCTTCGCGCGATACGCTCGGCGGCGAGTTCTTCTATCGCTTCCACTTCCAGTTCTATTACATGCCGCCGCTGTGGGGCCGCTGGATCGCGGGCTTCTGCGCGATGTTCATGCTGATCGCGATCGTCAGCGGCGTGATCACGCACAAGAAGATCTTCGTCGACTTCTTCACCTTCCGTTGGGGCAAGGGTCAGCGTTCATGGCTCGACGCGCATAACGCGCTGTCCGTGTTCGGCCTGCCGTTCCACGCGATGATCACCTACACCTGTCTCGTCACCTTGATGGCGATGTACATGCCCTTCGGTCAGCAAACCGCGTTCAAGACGCCCGCGGAACGCCGCGCGATGACCGAGCAACTGAGCGCCTTTATCCAGCCAGGCAAGCCGAGCGGACAGCCCGCGCCGCTCGCGCCCGTTGATGCGATGGTGCGCGAAGCGCAGGCGCGCTGGGGTCGCGACCATGTCGGACGCGTGACCATCACGCTTCCGGGCGATGCCGCCGCGCGCGTGGCCGTCTCGCGCGGCGAAGCGGAACGCGTATCGATGAGCCCGCAATACATGCTGTTCGATGGAGTGTCGGGCAAGCTGATCGACGTGAAGGATCATGTGGGCGGCGCGGCGGAAACGCGCGGCGTGCTGTACGCGCTGCATCTGGGCCGCTTCAGCGATCTGCAATTGCGCTGGCTGTATTTTCTCGTCAGTCTCGGCGGCACCGCGATGGTCGGCAGCGGGCTGGTCATGTGGACCGTCAAGCGTCGGCAGAAGCTGCCCGATCCCGCGCGGCCGTACTTCGGCTTCCGCCTGGTCGAGCGTTTGAATATCGCCAGCATCGCGGGATTGTCGGTGGCGATGACGGCGTATTTGTGGGCGAATCGTCTGCTGCCGTCCGCGCTCGCGCATCGCGCCGATGCCGAAGTCAACGCGTTCTTTACCGTCTGGGCCGCGACCTTGTTGTACACGATCGCGCGGCCCGCGAAGCGCGCGTGGATCGAATTGCTGTGGCTCGCGGCGGCGCTGCTCGCGCTCACGCCCGTGCTCAACGCGTTCACGACGCAACGGCCGATCTGGCGCAGCATCGCGCAGGGCGATTGGGTCTATGTCGGCTTCGAAGCGATGCTGTGGGCGTTCGCCGCGCTGCACGCGATGCTGGCGTTGCGCGTGATGCGTCATCGTCCGCGCGTGAAGGCGCGTGCTTCGTCGGTCGCGGCGCATGAGCGCGAGCGTGAACGCGAAGAGGAGAGCGCATGACGCACTTTCTCACGCTGGTGTTTTGCGTGGTGGCGTTCGCGTCGCTGGCGGCGTCGATGGAGCGGCATCAGCAGGCGCTGCTCGGGCATGCATTGCCGCCGGGACAATCGCGCGGCTTTCGCATCGCCGGATGGTGCGCGCTGGTGCTCGCGCTGCGCTTTATCGTCGATGACGACGGCTGGGCGCTCGGCCTCGTGCGCTATAGCGGATGCACGAGTCTGGCCGCCGGTCTCGTGTTCGGCGCGCTAATCGTCTACGAGCGATCGCGCTTCGCGAAGCAACGCTGACAGCGTTTCGATCTCTGGCGTGACGCCTGTAGAATGGCCCGCAAAAAGTCAGGTCATCGAAGGCAATGAAGCACGCGACATTGGTAGACGACATCCGTCGGCGGATCGGCGCATTCGCGACAACGCCGCTGCGTGAGGCCGCGCATTCGCTGCTCGCCGCGCTGCGTTATGCATCGTGCGATGCATGCGCGACCGCTTCCGTGCAGGCCTTTCGCGAGCGATACGATGCGCATGGCGCGATGCGCAACTGCTGCTCGACGATGCGGATTCGTGCGCGTTCGTCGCCATCGAGTTGAACGATAGCCGCGCGCTGGCCGATATCGCGCGTCGTCTGCATCGCGTGTTTGCGGGGCCGCTGGTCGTGATCTTCCGCGCCGGCACGCATCTCTCGTTCGCGTTCGTGTTGCGCGCATCGCAACTCGATGACGATCCGCACGCGCTCGAAAAAGTCACGATGCTGCGCGACGTCGACATCGCTGATCCGCATATCGGGCATCTCGATGTCATCGCGTCGCTGGTGCGCAAAACGGGCGTGCCTTCGATCGACGTGGAACGCTTGAGCAAGCGCTTTTATCGCGATATCGCAAACTGGTATGGCTGGGCGCTCCAGCAATTCGACCTCGAACACGACGAAAAGCATCGCGCGACGGCGTTGATCCGTCTGCTCACGCGCATGGTGTTCTGCCGGTTCCTGAAGGAACAAGGTCTGCTGCCCGCGGGTCCTTTCCATGAACGCGAATGGCGCGAGTCGCTGGATTTGCCCTTCGAAACCAGCGAAGCAAGCGACTCGTTTCCCGACCACTTGTTCTTCGAGCCCGAGCGCGGCTTGCTGCGTATTCTTGACGCGTACAAGTTCACGCTGATCGAAAACACGCCGGTCGAGGAAGAGATGGCGCTCGATCCCGAACTGCTCGGCAAGGTCTTCGAAAACCTGCTCGCGTCATACAACAACGAGACGCGCATCACCGCGCGCAAGCAGACGGGCTCGTTCTATACGCCGCGTCCGATCGTCGACTACATGGCGGATGCATCGCTCAAGCTCTATCTCGCCGATGCGCTGAAGGCGTGCGGATCGAACGAGCGCGATATCGACGCTGGACTCGACACGCTGTTCGCTTATACGGAGCGCGTGCATCCATTCTCCGATCGCGAAGTCGCCGCGCTGCTGGACGCGATTCGACGCTGCCGGATTCTCGATCCCGCCTGCGGCTCCGGCGCGTTTCCGATGGGCGTATTGCACAAGCTCGTGCATGTGCTGCGCAAGCTCGATCCTCACGGCGACGATTACCATCACAAGCGTCATCTGATCGAAAACTGCCTGTACGGTGTCGATATTCAACCGCTCGCCATCCAGATCAGCAAGCTGCGCATGATGATTTCGCTGCTCGCCGACGATCGCGCGTTATCGGTTACCGACACGAAGTTCACCACGGCCAACGCGCTGATAGATTGCGATGAATCGTTCAAGGAAGGCTTCGATATCGTCATCGGCAATCCGCCGTACTACAAGGAAAACGACGACAAGCGCCGCTTCGACGGGCTGCGCGATTTGCCGTGCTATCAAGGCAAGATGGACGTGTGGTATCTGTTCGCCGATGCCGGGCTCGACATGCTGAAGCCGCGCGGCGTGCTGTCCTTCATCGCGACCAACAACTGGACCACCAACGCGGGCGCATCGAAACTGCTCAACCGGATACTGCGCGATGCGGCCATCGTCGACTTCGAGCATCACCGCATTTTCGAGGACGCGAGCATCCAGACGATGATCATGACGCTGCGCAAAGACGCATCCAGTGCGACATATCGCGCGACGGTGGCGAAGGCCGCGGACGACTTCACGAAGCAGGATATGTCGACGCTGAAGCGGTTTCATGTCGATATCGATCGCGTCGCGTCGATGGACAAGCCCTTGTCGTTCAATCCGGCCGAGCGGACGTCGATACTCGACTTGATCGCCGAGGCCGGCAACTTTAGATTGCTCAAGTCGGAGATCGCGCAAGGCATCGTGCCGAATCCGGATCGCGTGAATGCGCGCAACATCGAAACCATCGGCGCAAAAAACGCCAGGGCGCGCGGCATCGCGGTAGGCGACGGCGTGTTCGTGCTGAACGAACGCGAGTGCGCGTCGATCGATCGCGCGGAGCAGGGGCATCTCAAGCCGCTGTACGAGCCGGTGCATATCGGTCGATACGTTCTCAAGCCGACGAACCTCAAGATTATCTACGCGAAGAAGGGCGCATTCGATGCGACGCGCGCCGTCGATCGTCGCGCACCTGAACCTGTTCAAAGAGATCATGGAAAGCCGGCGCGAAAACCGCAGCGGACAACTTGCGGTTCATCATTTGCATTGGCCGCGTGACGAAGCGTTTTTTGCAGCAGGAGAAAAGATTCTTGCGCCGCGAAAATGCATTATGCCCGCGTTTTTATATGTCGAGGATGAAGCCTACGTCATGCTGTCGGTCAATGTGATCAGGACGCGGCGAATCGATATGCGATATTTATCCGTAATCCTAAATTCATCGGTCGTACGATACTGGCTGCGTCATCGCGGCAATATGCATGGCAGCAATTTTCAGATTGATGCCGCGCCTCTGCAGCAAATACCCATCGCAAGCGCGACGCAAAAACAGCGGGATGTCATCGCGAGTCTTCAGGAACAGTGTCGCGAAGCCACGCCGCTTATCGAAGCGTGCGTGATCGAATGCTACTTCGGTGCGCGCGACGTTTCTTTTATCGATGCGGCTGCAAAACATCTCGATGATCCGCAATCGCTTGACACGCCTTCATCCGATATCGTGCAACGGCTGACTCGCCTCGTCGAGCACGGCCCCGACTGGTCCGCGCTCGTCCGCGGCGACTGCTGACACTTGCGCCTTGACCTCGCGAATAAAGCGCGCGAGCGGCCCGTTGAATTCATCGTCGTGCTTCCACACGAACTCGACCGGATACTTGAGCGTCAACTCCGGATGCGTGACGAGCCGCGTCGCCGACGGATGGCTGTGCACGGACGTATCCGGCACGATCGAATAGCCGATGCCCGCCGCCACTAGGCCGAGGATGGTCATCGTGTCGCCGCCGAGTTGCACGATATTCGGCGAGAATCCGGCGAGCTGACATTGCCGAATCAGGAAGTCGTAATAGGGCGGCGCGGCATCGCGATCGAACCACACGCACGGCTTGTCGGCGAGATCCACGAGACGCTGCGGCACGTCGAACGCCGCATCCGCGCGATCCGGCACGGCGAGCCGCAGGCCGCAATTGAACACCGTCACCGCTTCGAAACGCGGATCGCGCAGATCGCGCCAGCCGAAGAAGCCGCCATCGAGCTTGCCTTCGATCAGCGCATCCATCTGCTTCACCGCGAGCAGCGGCTCGACATAGAGCGAGATATCCGGATGACTCTGCCGAAAGTTATTGATGTGCGCAAGAATCGTCGGATGCCATCCGTACGTCGGCGATACGCCGATGCGCAAGGTGCCCGCGCTGCCTTGCGCGACGCGCAGCGCACGTTGCCGCGCGGATTCCATATCGATCAGCAGACGCCGCGCATCGAGCGCGAACTGCGCGCCCGCCGCCGTCAGTTCGACGCCGCGCGCATTGCGTGAAAACAGCGCCGCGCCGAGTTCCTCTTCGAGATCGCGAATCTGCCGGCTCAATGCCGGCTGCACGATATGCAATTGACGCGCCGCCGCAGCCACACTCCCTGAATCCGCGACGGCGAGAAAGTACCGCAAATGCCTGAGATCCATGATTATTATCGTAATCATTGGCGAGAGGCAGTAGCGTCGCACGCCAAAATCCCCGCGAAAAGACGCACTTACCCGTGCTGCACTGCGCTATGCATCGAAGGTATAGGCCGTATTTTTGAACAGTATGCGGGCGTTTCGGGCGATCGGGCGTACTGTGGACGACATCAAAATTCCAGAGGATGTCCTTCATGCGACGACCCGATACCCAACTCGATGCCGCCACCGAGCGCAAGACTTTCGCCGCCGCGGCAGTCGGCAATCTGCTAGAGATCTACGATTTCATCGCTTACGGCATCTTCGCAGTTCCCATCTCCCGCACGTTCTTCGCGACTCACTCCGAGTTCATCTCACTGCTTCTGACCTTTCTGACCTTCGCGGTGGGCTTCGTCGCGCGGCCGTTCGGCGCGCTCGTGCTCGGGCGGTATGCGGATCGCGTCGGGCGGCGTCGCGCATTGAGCCTCACGCTCACGTTGATGGCCGCGAGCACGCTGGTGCTGGCGGTGTGTCCGTCGTATGCGTCGATCGGTATCGCCGCGCCGATCATCGTCACGTGCGGACGCTTGCTGCAAGGCTTTTCGGCGGGCGGGGAGATCGGCGGTTCGGTGGCGATGCTGGTCGAAAACGCGCCCGGCACGCGGCAGGGATTCGCATCGTCGTTCCAGCAGATGTCGCAAGGCGGCGGCGCATTGCTCGCCGGTCTGGTCGGTCTCGCGCTGACGAACCTCTTCAGCGACGTGCAGATCAGCGGCGGCGCATGGCGTATCGCCTTCGCGTTCGGCTTGCTGATCGGGCCGGTCGGCTGGTATATCCGCAGCTCGATTCCCGAGACGCGCGCCTTCGAGGAAGCGAAACGCGAAGCCGCGCCTCCGCTCTTGCCGACGCTTGTCGCGCATCGCTGGCAACTGCTTGGCGGCGTCGCGATCATGGTGTTCTGGACCATCGCCACTTACGTGTCGAACTACTTCACGACGTATTCGGTGCGCGAGCTGCATATGACGATGTTGCAAAGCTATCTCGGCCAGCTCGCCTACGGCATCACGATGGTCGTGATGTGCCCGATCATCGGCAAGCTGTCCGATCGTATCGGCGTGAGAAAGCCGATGCTGTTCGGCGCGCTGCTGACTGCCATAAGCGCGTATCCGCTGTTCTGGCTGCTCGCGCATCATCCGGGGCCGGGGCCCTTGATGATGGTTCAGGCATGCATCGGCTTGCTGCTGGCGTGCTATGCGGCGTGCGCATCGAGCGTGCTCGCGGATATCTTTCCGACGCGCTTTCGCGCGACCGGCGTCGGCTTCGCGTATGCGATCGGCGTCACGGTGTTCGGCGGCCTCACGCCGCTGGCGGTGACGAGTCTTATCGACCTGACCGGTGACAAGCTCGTGATCGGTTATTACCTGGCGGCCGCCGCTGTCATCAGCAGTATTGCGGTGGCGATCGCGACGCCGAAGCGCGAAGCGCGTGTCGAGCCGTCGGCGCAAGTGGCTGTCGAATAAATCCAACTCCAAGTGAACATGATGGACCGAATTCAATTGAACGACCCGCGCCTCGATGCGATCGAGCCCGAACTCATCCGCATTCGACGGCATCTGCATGCGCATCCCGAACTGCGCCACGAAGAGCGCGATACGTCCGCTTATGTCGCGAGCCTGCTGACGCAATGGGGCATCCATGTCGAGCGCGATATCGGCGGTTATGGGCTGGTCGGCGTGCTGCGTCGTGGTAACGGCACGCGCTCGATCGGCCTGCGCGCCGACATGGATGCCTTGCCGATGCAGGAACATAACCGCTTCGCGCATGCATCGCGCGTGGCGGGCCGCATGCATGCGTGCGGTCACGACGGCCATACCGCGATGCTGCTCGGGGCGGCACGTTATCTCGCGGAACACGGCGGCTTCGACGGCACGGTGAACTTCATTTTCCAGCCCGCCGAGGAAGGCGGCGCGGGCGCGCGTCTGATGATCGAAGACGGCCTGTTCGAACGCTGCCCGATGGATGCGGTGTTCGGCGCGCACAACTGGCCGGGCATCGCGGCGGGGCATGTCGCGCTGCGTCCGGGCGCGATCATGGCGTCGAGCAATACCTTCAGTCTGGAATTGACGGGCGTCGGCTCGCATGCCGCGCAACCGCATCGCAGTGTCGATCCAGTGCTGGCGGCGACCTCGGTAGTGCAGACGTGGCAGAGCATCGTGTCGCGCAATCTCGATCCGAAGGAAGCGGCGGTGCTGTCGGTTACCGAGATTCACGCGGGCAGCGCGGGCAACGTGATCCCCGGTCACGCGCGCTTGAGCGGCACGGTGCGCGCATTCAGCGACGACGTGCTCGATCTGATCGAGCGGCGCATGCGGGAGATCGCGCAGGGCATCGCGGAGGCGCACGGCGTGCGCGCGGAGTTTCGCTTCGATCGCGTCTATCCGGCGCTGATCAACGACGCGCGATCGACCGATTTCGCCGCGCGCGTGCTGAGCGATCTGATCGGCGATACGCGCGTCGATGCGCAAGTCGATCCGCAGATGCCGTCCGAGGATTTCGCGTTCTATATGAAGCACCGTCCGGGCTGCTATGTGTTTATCGGCAACGGCGACGGTTCGGAGTATGGCAACTGCGGCTGCGCGATTCCGCTGCATAACCCGAACTACGATTTCAACGATGCCGTGCTGAAAACGGGCGTGGCGTGGTGGGTATCGCTCGCGCGGGAATGGCTGGCGGCCGGTGCGACAGTCGCGCGTCATGCGGAAGAAATGCACGTCTTATAATCATCAGACGAATAAATTTCAGTGTACCAAAAAGAAAAAAGCGTCGTGCGGGAGGAGTGCCGCACGACGCCTGAAATGCTCATCCGCCGGGGTGTGGAAGAGCTTCGTTACGGGAATAATCATAACGCTGTGGGCGCAATTCAATTCGTCGGAAAGGGGTGGTTTTCCCCCGGATTTCAAGCAATTGAACCTCGCCGCGCGCACGCCGAATGACATCGAAACGCCATAAACTTACGGTCTGGTTTCGATAAAAAATACATAGACATGCGAAGCAATTGGCTTGTCTCGTCGCCTTGACAGATGCATGCGGCCTTCCTACGATCAATCGACACGATCCAAAGGAGACGCGATGCATCACGACGACCCACGCGGGCCCATGCGCCGACGCGTTCTCGTAGCATTGGGCGCGAGCGCGCTCGGCGCAGCTTACGACATGACGTTGTTCGCCGCCGGCCACGACACCGCGACACTCGAAACCGTGGCGACGTTCGGCGACGACTTCAGGCTGGTGGGCATCGGTGTATCGAAGCAAGGGCGCGTATTCGCGACCGCGCCTGCATCGGCGAAGCGCTCGCGTTACAGCATGGTCGAAGTCGATCCCGCGACCGGCGCGATGACGCCGTTCCCCGACGAAAGCTGGAACGTCTTCAAGCCCGACGAGGACGGCACGCATCAATGGATATCGGTGCAGGCGCTGTGGGTCGACGAGCGCGATCATCTGTGGGCGCTCGATTCGTCGCTGACATCGGTGGATCAGGGCAAGCAGCCGCCCAAGCTGATCGAGTTCGATCTCGCGACGAAGCAGATTGTGCGTCAGATCGAATACGGCAAGGTGGTGACGCCGAAGGATTCGCTGAACGATATCCGCATAGATCTGAAACACGGCTATGCATATCTGAGCAATGCGGGCAATCAGGGCGGCATTGCGGTCACCGATCTGAAGACCAACGAATCGCGTCTGCTGCTCGCGGGCGACCGCTCCAGCGTGTCCGATCCGCAGCAGCATCTGATGTTCGGCGATCGCATTGCGCGCAAAGGTGATGGCAGCGTGCTCGTGCTGCAGACCGACGGCATCGCGATATCGCCTGATCGGCAATGGGTCTATTCGCGGCCGCTGACGGATCATCATTACTGGCGCGTGCCGACGGCGGCGTTGATCGATGCCTCGCTATCGCCGGAGGCGCTGTCGAAGCGCGTGCAATCGCTCGGCGATGGCGCGTTGACCGGCGGCCTGATCATGAGCCCGGCGGGCGTGCTGTACGGCGGCGATCTGGAGAATCGCACGGTGGTGGCGTTCGATGTGATCGAGCACGACGGCACGCCGTGGCTCAGGCAAAAGACTTTCATTGGCAGGCATCCGCAATTGTCGTGGGCGGATGGCTTTGCGATCTCGCAAGGGTATCTGTATATCGCGGATTCGCATCTGCATGAGTTGAACAATTTCTCGAACGGTTATCCGCGAAAAAGGCGTTTCGCGATCTTTCGCGCGCGGCTGCCGAAGCAACCCGCCGGACAATTCGCCGGATGAAATAACGACGGAATCCTAATCAATAATCGACCACCTCGGGCAGCCACGCATCCCGCATAATTTCGACCGACGTGCACGAATCGCGCCTTGCTGCTAGATTACCGTTCAGCCGATTTGCCGAACGAATTTGCCGAACGAGAGAGAGGTCATGGCCGACAGACCCGATTCCTCCGCTTCCCCCGCATCGCCATTGCGTTCGCTGGTCCTGATCGCCGTGATCGTGGCCGTGCTGGTGCTGGCCTTCGCCTATACGGCGGGCTGGCTCACGCCCGGACGTCTCACGCCGTCGAAGATCGTGGGCAGCCTCGCGCCGCCAGGCGGACCCGCGCTCGGCTTCCGCCGCAATCACGCGAAGGGTATCTGCTTTACGGGCAGCTTCGAATCGACGGGCGCCGCCGCATCTTTGTCCAGGGCGGCGATCTTCGCGCCGGGCTCGTATCCGGTGACGGGACGCTTCAATCTGGCCACCGCCGACCCCAAGGCCTCCGATGCGATGGCCCGCGTGCGCGGCATCGGCCTGCGCGTCGTCGCGCCCGACGGCAGCGAATGGCGCTCCGCGATGATCGACGCGCCGTTCTTCCCCGTCGCGACCGTCAAGGGCTTCTACGACCTGCAACGCGCGCTCGCCGACAAGAGCAATCCCGACGCGATGAAAAACTTCGCCGCCGCACATCCGGAGATCGGCGCGTTCGGCAAGTGGGCCGGCAGCGCGCCGTTCACGGGTTCGTATGCGGAGGAGCAGTACAACAGCCTCAACAGCTTCGTGTTCACCAATGCGTAGGGACAGGATCAGGTCGTGCGCTGGTCCTTCGTGCCGGCGGAGCATCCCGAGCATCTTTCGGCTGATCAATTGAAGCAGCGCGGCCCGAATTTCCTCGACGGCGAAATCACCCAGCGCGTGCAGACCGCGCCGCAACGCTGGTCGATGATCGTCACGCTCGCCAATCCCGGCGATCCGACCGCCGATCCGAGCAAGGCGTGGCCGGACGATCGTCGTACGGTGGTCGCGGGGACGCTGGTCGTGAAGGCGATCGAACCGGAGCCGGACGGTCGTCCGTGCCGCGATCTCAACTTCGATCCCACCGTGCTGCCCGCCGGCATGCACGTCTCCGACGATCCGTTTCCGGCGGCGCGATCGGCGGCGTATTCGGTGTCGTTCAACCGTCGCACGGCCGAGGACAAGGATTATCCGCATACCGAATCGCAAGGAGCCAAGCCATGAGCCGCTTCATGAGCGCGACCCACGCGCGATTCTCGCCCTTGCAGCGCGCGCTGCACTGGATCATGGCGGTCTGCATTCTGGCGATGCTGTTTATCGGCGTCGGCATGGTGTCCACCGTCAAGCCGACTTATCTCACGCTGGTGTCCATTCACAAGCCGCTCGGCATCGTTGTTCTGGTGCTCGGTTTGATACGCTTCGTCGTGCGGCTCGTGCGCGGCTCGCCGCCGTTGCCCGCCGACATGCCCGCGCCGATGAAGCTCGCGGCCTATCTGTCGCATCTGGCGTTTTATGCGCTGATGATCGCGTTGCCGATCATCGGTTACGCGATGCTGGCGGCGGCGGATTATCCGGTGATCGTGTTCGGCGTGCAGCTGCCGTCGCTGCTTCCGCATAGCAATAGCCTGCATTCGATGCTGTGGAACGCGCATCGCTTCCTCGCGCTGTGCTTCTTCGCGCTGATCGTCGTGCATCTGGCGGCGGCGCTGTTCCATGCGTTGATCCGTCGCGACGGCGTATTCGAAGCGATGGCATGGCGGCGGCGATGACGTCCCACGTAATGGACGCGTAGCGCGTCCGGCGCGACGATGGCCTCACCTCAACGAGAAGGAGCGCCATCATGACCGCCTACGCCATCGGCCATTTGCAGGACGTCGATTTCTGCGACGATATCGTCTAATACCTTGAGCGTATCGACGCGACGCTCGCGCCGTTCGGCGGACGCTTCGTCGTTCATGGCGCGACGGCGGAAGTCGTCGAAGGCGACTGGCGCGGCGATCTCGTCGTCATCGCGTTCGACGATATGACTCAAGCGCGCGGCTGGTATGACTCGGCGGCATACCGGCGCATTCTTCCATTGCGCGCGCAGCGCGGTGTTGCTGATCGAAGGCGTCGACGCGACGCACCGCGCCACCGATATTCTTCACGCCATGCGCGAACCAACCTTTAAGGTATCGAAGTAGTCGGAAACGGTCTTGGACGGGCGCGCGGCGCGGTTCTAGCATGGGTTCAACAGGAGGAACCCATGTCAGCAGAACCCGTGCAGATTCAGGCCGTCGAGACCATCCTCGTCGATGTTCCGACGATACGCCCGCACCGCCTCTCCGTCGCGACGATGCGCGGCCAATGCCTCGTGCTGGTGCGCGTGCGCTGCAGCGACGGTATCGAAGGGATCGGCGAAGGCACGACCATCGGCGGGCTCGCTTACGGCGAAGAAAGCCCCGAGAGCATCAAGGTCAACATCGATACGTATTTCGCGCCGCTCGTCGTCGGCATGGACGCGACGCGTCCCGGCGCGATCATGGCGAAGTTGCGCGCGCATCTGCAAGGCAACCGCTTTGCGAAATGCGCGCTGGAAACCGCGCTGTTCGATGCGCAGGCGCGTCGCCTGAACGTGCCGCTGTCGGAATTGTTCGGCGGCCGTCTGACCGATTCCGTCGATGTCGCGTGGACGCTCGCCAGCGGCGACACCGGCCGCGATATCGACGAAGCCGAGCAGATGCTCGCGATGAAACGGCATCGCATTTTCAAGCTCAAGATCGGCGTGCGCGGTGGCCGATGACGTCGCGCATGTGGCCGCCATCAAAAAAGCGCTGGGCGAACGAGGCGAAGTGCGCGTCGACGTCAATCAGGCGTGGAGCGAAACGGACACGCTGTGGGCCGCGCCGCGACTGGCCGATGCCGGCGTGAATCTGATCGAGCAGCCGATCGATGCGAACAATCGTGCCGGCCTCAAACGTCTGACGGAACGCTCGCATGTGCCAATCATGGCCGACGAAGCGCTGCACGGCCCCGCCGATGCCTTTGCGCTCGCCACATTGCGCGCCGCCGATGTCTTCGCGGTGAAGATCGCGCAGTCGGGCGGATTGACGGGCGCGGCGCATGTGGCCGCGATCGCGCGCGCCGCCGATATCGCGCTCTACGGCGGCACGATGCTCGAAGGCGCGATCGGCACCATTGCATCGGCGCAAGTCTTCAGCACCTTCGGAGAGATGGAGTGGGGCACCGAGTTGTTCAGGCCGCTGTTGCTCACCGAGGAAATTCTCACCGAACCCCTTATTTACAGAGACTTCGCGCTGCAGCTGCCGCAGGGCGCGGGTCTCGGCATCGCGCTCGACTGGGCATGCGTGGAGCGCTTGCGGCGCGATTCGAAGCGAGGCGCGAGCGTCGCGATGAGTTAGAGCATCAACGGACACCCCACATCATTCGATATAAAGGAGACAGGCATGAACCACGATACGATCGACGCGCTGCTGCAGAAAATCAACGACAGCGCCACAAGCGAAGGCAACCCGCGCACCAAGGCGATCGTGAATCGCATTGTCCGCGATCTGTTTTATACGATCGAAGATCTCGACGTCACGCCAGAACGAGTTCTGGAGCGCGCTCAACTATCTGACAGAAACCGGCCAGCGCGGCGAATACGGTCTGCTCGCGGCAGGCCTAGGCTTCGAGCATTTTCTCGATGTGCGGCTCGACGAAGCGGAAAAGCAGGCGGGACTCGACGGCGGCACGCCGCGCACCATCGAAGGTCCGCTGTATGTGGCTGGCGCGCCGGAAGCGCAAGGTCATGCGCGTATCGACGATGGCAAGGATCCCGGTCAGACGCTGGTGATGCGCGGCACGGTGTACGCGGAAGACGGCGCGCCGCTACCGAATGCGCTGGTGAAAGTTTGGTATACTAATCATCTGGGTAATTACTCGCACTTCGACAAGTCACAGCCCGCCTTCAATCTGCGCGGCTCGATTCGCACCGATGCTGATGGACGTTACAGCTTTCGAAGCGTCGTGCCGGTCGGCTACAGCGTGACGCCCGGCGGCATGACGGAGAAGCTGCTCGATCAACTCGGACGTCATGGTCATCGGCCCGCGCATATTCACTTCTTCGTGTCGGCGCAGGGGCATCGCAAGCTGACGACGCAGATCAATATCGACGGCGATCCGTATCTGTGGGACGACTTCGCCTTTGCGACACGTGAAGGTCTCGTGCCGGAACTGAAGAAGGCCGAAGGCGCGGAAGGCAAACCTTACGGCATCACCGCCAACTCGCGACGTTGAAGGCCGACGAGAAGGCGATGTCGCAGCAATTGCAGCGCGATGGCATCTGGCGGCACTTGTGGCGCATCGCGGGGCGTTACGCGAACATCAGCGTGTTCGATGTCGACAGTCCCGCGCATCTGCGCGACGTATTGAGCCGCTTGCCGCTGTTTCCGTACATGCAGATCGACGTGAAAGCGCTGTGCCGGCATGCATCGTCGATTCGCGAGGACGATCGCTGATCAGTGCGCGGTGCGCGCGGGCCGTTGCCGGAACACGACCATGCACACCGCGATAAACACCACCAGCGCGATCGACGCGCCGTAGCGGCTCATCGCCAGCCCGCCGTTCGCGACGGGCTTGTCGAGGAAATCGCCGACCACCGCGCCGAGCGGACGCGTCAGGATGAAGGCGCACCAGAACAACACCGTGCGCGAGATATGCGTCGCGTAGTAGACGATGACGAGCAACAGCAGCGCGCCGCCGAAGATCAACGCGGCGCCGGTATAACCGAGGCCGGCGGTATCGGCGGTCCAGTCGCCGAGCGCGGTGCCGAGCGTCTGCGAGAACATGATCGTCACCCAGTAGAACATCTCCGCTTTCGGCGACGAAATGGTCGACACCGACACGCTGCCCATTACGCGATGCCACACGAACAGCGACACGAGCAGCAGTGCGAACAGGATCGAACTGCCGCCCGCATAGCCGATGCCGAGCGACCGGTCGGCGAAGTCCGCGAGCGTCGTGCCGACGGTCGTCGTCGCGATGATGGTGATCCAGTAGAGCCACGCATGAAAGCGCTCCGCCCTGATCTGCGCGATCACGGCGACGATGAAGATCGTCGCGAAGATCAGCGTGCCGACGAGGTAGCCCAGGCTCATCGACATCGTGACCGCGTCGCCGCCGGTTTCGCCCAGCGTGGTCGCCGCGATCTTGATGATCCAGAACACCAGCGTGACTTCGGGGACTTTGGCCAGCGCGTGA
The DNA here is from genome assembly GCF_001189365.1 of Candidatus Burkholderia verschuerenii. Lineage (GTDB taxonomy): Bacteria > Pseudomonadota > Gammaproteobacteria > Burkholderiales > Burkholderiaceae > Caballeronia > Caballeronia verschuerenii. The sequence goes on from NZ_LFJJ01000026.1 coordinate 38,960, forward strand.
TCGACCTTATCTTTCCGCTCCATGATGCCTCTCGCTTCAATCTCGAGACTCAAGCGTACGGGGCGCTTCCTTAAGAGAGGCTTAGAGTCATTCTCATTTCCGTGCGAACATGATCCGGCGCGCGAAACGGACACGCGTCACGTCGACAAGGAGACACGACATGCCTCGCACCATCGCCGAAAAGCGCGCGGCGTTCCGCGCCATGCACGAATCGGGTTGTTTCATGCTGCCAAATCCCTGGGATATCGGCAGCGCGCGCTATCTGGAGACGCTCGGTTTCAAGGCGCTCGCCACGACGAGTTCGGGTTTCGCGTGGTCGCACGGGCGTGCCGATAACCATGTGACGCGCGATGCCGTGCTCGCGCATCTGCGCGAGATCGTCGCGGCCACGGACTTGCCGGTGAACGCGGATTTCGAAAGCGGCTTCGGCGCGACTCCCGACGAAGTGGCGCACAGCGTGAAGCTGGCGGTGGAGACGGGCGTCGCGGCGTTGTCGATCGAAGATTCCACCGGCGATGCGTCCGCGCCGCTCTTTCCCGTCGATGTCGCGGTCGAGCGCATGAAAGCGGCGCGCCGCGCGATCGATGCAAACGGCGGCGATACCTTGCTCGTCGGCCGGGCGGAAAATTTCTTCGCGGGCACGCCCGATCTCGACGATGCGATCGCGCGACTCAAGGCCTATGCCGATGCCGGCGCGGATTGTCTGTACGCGCCGGGGATCAAGACGCGCGAGCAGATCGAAGCGGTGGTGAAGGCGGTTGCGCCGAAGCCGGTGAATCTGCTGATCGGCGGGGTGTCGGAATGGACGCTCGCCGATGTCGCGGCGTTGGGGGTAAGGCGCGTGAGTGTCGGCGGTGGGTTGGCGCGGGCGGCTTGGGGCGGGTTTTTG
>NZ_LFJJ01000264.1 GCF_001189365.1 Candidatus Burkholderia verschuerenii
TGGCTTTGCTACACGCTTCCTTCAGACCCCGCCTCACGACGACGCCCTTGCGTTTCACTAGGCCTTCGCCCCATCAGGCTGGACAGGGAACTTGCACCCCCAAGCTGTTGCGCATGCTCGGCGCACACACAAAACGCCGGCGCGCGAGGCGGCCGGCCAGCCAGTTCGCGTCCCGCAGATTCCAGCAGACGCGAAGCCGCGCATTATACGGCTCCGCGCTTAAGCCACTGTCAGCGCGTCCCGGCTCCGATCAGCCCGCCCGCCGCCGCGCCCGCGATGGTTCCCACCGGTCCGCCCGTCAGCACGTAGCCGAGCGCGCCGCCCGCGCCCGCGCCGATGGCCGCGTGCGTCTGCTGCCGCGACAGGCCCGAGCAGGCGGCGGCGAGACTGGTGATGAGCGCGGCGGCAGCAGCGAACTTGAGCGTGGTCGTGGCGATGTTTTTCATGTGGCGATCCTTCTATTGTCGTTTTGTGTTGTTGCCGCGAACCGAACGGTCGTGATCCGCAGTACGCCCTTTTTAAGATTCCGCCGCGCGCCTTTCAACGCGATTTACCTCCCGTTACGGCAGTTACGAAGCTCGCCGAAACGCATCGCGCGTGTAACGGAACCCGGCGCGGCACGCCTCGCCTGCCCGCCACGGTTTCGTCATGTAGAATTGGTCTGATAATCAGCGCATTCGAACGTGTTTCCGCTCATGCGGAACGCTTTCCGAACCGATCACGCGCGCGAGCGCATCCGTTGGCACTCTCTTTCGCATGAACACCGACCGCAACGACGCCCCGGCGCCATCCAATTTCATTCGCAACATCATCGAAGACGACAACCGCTCCGGCAAATGGTCGCAGCGGGTCGAGACGCGTTTTCCGCCCGAGCCGAACGGCTATCTGCACATCGGCCATGCGAAGAGCATCTGCGTGAACTTCGGTCTCGCCGGCGACTACGGCGGCGTGTGTCACCTTCGTCTGGACGATACGAATCCCGAGAAGGAAAGCGTCGAGTACGTCGAGTCCATCGTCGATGCCGTGAAGTGGCTCGGCTTCGAATGGAACAAGGACGGGCGCGAGCACATGTACTACGCGAGCGACTACTACGACAAGCTGTACGAGTTCGCGGAAATGCTGATCAAAAAAGGTCAGGCTTACGTCGACAGCCAGACCGCCGACGAGATTCGCGCCACGCGCGGCTCGGCGACCGAAGCCGGCATCAATTCGCCCTACCGCGACCGCACGCCCGAGGAAAACCTCGACCTGTTCCGCCGCATGAAGGCCGGCGAGTTCAAGGAAGGCGAGCACGTGCTGCGCGCGAAGATCGACATGGGTTCGCCGAACTTCAACATGCGCGATCCGGTCGTCTACCGTATCCGCTTCGCGCATCACTACCGTACGGGCGACAAGTGGTGCATCTATCCGATGTACGACTACGCGCACTGCGTGTCGGACGCGATCGAGAACATCACGCATTCGCTGTGTACGCTGGAATTCGAGGATCATCGTCCGTTGTACGACTGGTTCCTCGCGCGTCTCGCCGATGACGGCGTGTTCCAGCGCCCGCTGCCGCAACAGATCGAATTCTCGCGCCTGAATCTCACCTACGCGATCACCAGCAAGCGCAAGCTGCTGCAACTCGTGCAGGAGAATCACGTCGACGGCTGGGACGATCCGCGCATGCCGACCATCGTCGGTGTGCGTCGTCGCGGCTTCACGCCCGAAGCGATCCGTCTGATGGTCGAGCGCGTCGGCGTCACCAAGGTCGATTCGTGGATCGACATGAGCGTGCTCGAAGGCGCGCTGCGCGACGATCTCGACGAGAAAGCACCGCGCGCAATCGCCGTGCTGGATCCGCTCAAGCTCGTCATCGACAACTATCCGGAAGGTCAGAGCGAGGCATGCAGCGCGCCGGTGCATCCACATCACGCGGATCGCGGCGTGCGCACTTTCCCGTTCTCGCGCGAATTGTGGATCGAGCGCGAAGACTTTCAGGAAACGCCGCCGAAGGGCTATTTCCGTCTGTTCCCGGGCAACAAGGTGCGTCTGAAGTACGGCTTCGTCGTGGAATGCACGGGGGCGGACAAGGACGAAAACGGCAATATCACCGCCGTGCACTGCAACTACTTCCCGGACAGTAAGTCGGGCACGGAAGGCGCGAACAACTACAAGGTCAAGGGCACGATCCACTGGGTCAGCGCCGCGACCGCGTATGCCGCCGAAGTGCGTCTGTACGACCGTCTGTTCAAGGAACCGCAACCGGGCGCGGGCGGCGCGGAGTTTCTCGATGCGCTCAATCCGGATTCGAAGCGCGTCGTGAATGCGTATCTCGAACCGAGCGCGCGCGAAGCGAACGCGGAAGACCGTTTCCAGTTCGAGCGTCACGGCTACTTCGTCGCGGATCGCATGGATTCGCAGCCGGGCAAGCCCGTGTTCAACCGTATCGTCAGCTTGCGCGATAGCTGGGGCAAGCCAGCGTAACGCATCGCTCAGGTCGACACCGAGGGCGCCGCAAGTCGCGCGGCGCCTTTTTTGCAGTCATCGCATCATCGATCACCAGCAGTGGCAAGAAGCCCATTCAGGCTCGGCCGCCGCTTCGAACGAGGACGATATGAAGCTGCCGCACTCTCCCGCGCCGCATCCGGCGCGGGTGTCTTCCGGGCTTGCCGCGCTCCATTTGCTTGCCAGCGCGCCCGCACACGCATCCACGCCCAAAGAGCCCACGTCGGCGCAGGCCGCCGTCGATCAGTTGCCGCCTTCCGCCACGCTGCGCAAGATCGCCGAAAACGGCTCCATCGTGCTGGGCACGCGGGAATCGTCGGTGCCGTTTTCGTATCTGGTCAAGGATCAGACGGTCGGTTATTCGTATTCCATCGCGCTCAAGATCGTCGATACGATCCGGCGACGCCTGAACATGCCCGAGCTCGCGGTGAAGAACGTCATGGTGACGTCGTCGAACCGCATCTCGTACGTGGTGAACAATCAGGTCGATCTGGAATGCGGCTCGACCGCGCATCTGGCCGATCGCGAACCGCTGGTCGCATTCTCGAACAACTTCTTTCTGTACGGCATCCGCATGGCGGTGAAGAAGAAGTCGAGCATCGTCGATTACGACGATCTCGCCGGCAAGACCGTCGCGACGACGGCCGGCACGTCCGATGAAAAGCTGCTGCGCCAGTTGTCGCTGCAGAAGAAGCTGAATCTGCGCATCGTCGCGGCGCGCGATCATGCGGAGGCGTTCGCGATGCTGAAAAGCGATCGCGCCGTCGCCTTCGTGATGGACGATCCGCTGTTGTACGGGAAGATCGCGCAGGAACGCGCGGCGAGCGGCGAATACAAGGTGACGGGCACATCGCTCGCGAACGAAACCTACGCCTGCATGCTGCGTCGCGGCGATCCGGCGTTCAAACAGCTCGTGGATGACGTGATCGCCGACATGCAGCGCTCGGGCGAAGCTCTACGACACCTGGTTCATGCAGCCGATTCCGCCGGACGGCATCAATCTGCGCTTTCCGATGTCGCCGGAGTTGAAGGCGCTGTTCGCGCATCCGAGCGACCAGACCTCGATCGATTGAAACGCCCGGCTCAAAGCGTCTCGTGCAACTCCGCGAGCGACAGCGTCGTCTGAAACAGCCGCGCTAGACTGCGGCTTGCGAAGCGGTCGACCTCGAGCGGATCGACCCAGCGGAAATCGTCCATCTCCGGAATCATCGTGCCGTCGCGATAGCGCGGAAAATACGATTCGCAGACGCAGTTCTCGACCTTCACTTCGTCGTCGCCGACGCGCACGGCGAACAGATGCAGATCCTTGTCGCGCCGATACACGAAGCGCCCGAGATCCTTCAGACGATCCGCTTCCATCACGATGCCCGTCTCCTCGACGAGTTCGCACAGCGCGGCCTCGAGCGGCGACTCGCCGGGATCTGACGCGCCCTTGGGCACATCCCAATGGGAGGTTTCGGTGGCGTGACAGAGCAGCACTTCGCCCTGCTGATTGAGCATGACCACGCCGCACGATACGGTGCGGCCGCTCATAATGCGACGACTCCGGCGATCATTGCTTGAGAAGCTTCCACTTGCCGTCGCTATGCTTGCACGCGGACGGCGTCCAGGTTTGAGTCTGCCCTTTCGCGTTCGCGACGAGCGTGATCTTGCGGCACTTCATCCCTTGCGCCTCGGAAACTGTCGTGCGGCGTGATGGTGCCGTTGATCGGCACGGTATTGCCCGCGCCCTTGTTGCTCCAGTCCATCGCTTCGCCGTCCTGCTTCGTGTTCAGCGCGGTTTGCGCGGCGTCGTTGAGCGCCTGCAGATCGCGCTGCTTCATGTAGGTGATCGGCGTGTTGTTGAGAAAGCCGAGATTGGCGGCGGATGCACCGACACTCACGGCGACGAGCGCGGCGGCGGCCGCGACGCGCAAAAGGCCAGGCGCAATCGCTCGTTGTTGAATCGGCATGGTGATGTCCTCGTGGCGAACTTCGTTTGAAAGCGGCATTCAAGCGTGGTTCAGGCGTGACAGTCCCGCACAAGCGCGGCCCGCATAAAAGCGGGCCGCAACGAGGATAGCATGATGCGGAGCCTAAGCTCGGTCCGCGCGGCGTCGGCGCGCCGTTATTTCGACGCGGCCTTCACTTCCCACGGGATTTCGTTGACGCCCGTGCCCTTCTGCGCATTCGGGTCTTTGGCGGGATCGTAGCCGTCGGTGAGCGTGTTGAGGAAGGTCACGACGTCCTTGATTTCTGCGGGCTTGTCGCCCTTTTTGCGGTCGAACGGCGGCTCCGTGTTGATGTTGTCCCAGTACTTCTTCGGCAGATCATCGAACTTCTGCACGACGCCGTGCTTCACCGGATAGAACTTCTCCGGGTTGGTGTCGCGCATCGCGTAGAAGCGCACCACCTCGTCCAGCGAGTGATAGATGCCGTTGTGGAAGAAGGTCTTGCGCGTCGCCACGTTGCGCAGCGACGGCGTGCGGAAGATGCCGCAGAACTCGTCGCGTCCCTTCAGATCGGTGCGCTCCGGTCCGCAGGCGCCGAGGTCGTGGAACTTCGGGTCCTTGTTGATCGGCAGATTGGTGTTGCGCGGCACGCCCAGCGCGATCAGGCCGAAGTCGCTGAATTGCGGCGGCGAACCGTCCTTGGCGCGGAAGCTGATATGGCACGCCGCGCAATTGCCCTTCTGTTCGTCGTTGAAGAGCTTGAGGCCGTGCAGTTCGGCGTCGCTCAGTTTCGCGCGACCGTTCAGCCATGCGTCGAACTTGCTCGTGTACGGATAAAACGTCTTCGGCGACTGCTCGAAGGCTTCGAGCGAACTCAGCACCGACGCGAATGCACGCCCTTCATCGTCGAACATATTTGCGCCGAAGGTCTTCTTGAAGTCGTCCGCATAGGCCGACGCCTTCACGGCCGCGACGACCTTCGTCTACGTGCTGCCCATTTCGAACGACGACAACAGCGGAATGCGCGCCTGATCCGAACCGTGATCGACGCGGCCGTCCCAGGTCAGGCCGCCGGTCGGGCCGGCATCGACGGATTCGTCGCCTTCGTCGTCGGAATCGTGGAAGTGCTCGGTGAACTGCGGCACCGATTGCAGATAGCGCAGCGACGGCACCGCGCGAAAGCCCGGCCGATGCATGTCGCTGCCGCCCAGTTGCACGGACAGCGCGTTGGGCGGACCGAACGCGTGCTGCGGGCTATGACACGACGCGCACGCGAGCTTGCCCGATCCCGACAGCGACGGATCCATAAACAGCTTCTCGCCGAGCGCGTTCATCTGCTTCACATGCGCGAAGACTTCGGCGCGCGACTGGCCGGCTTGTGCCGTCGCCTGTGGCGCGGGCGGCGCGTCGGCCGCATGCGAATCGCATCCGCTCAAGAGGAGTGATGAAGCGGCGAGCGCGAGAACGCAGAGAACGGACGGCAGACGCATCGGAGACATGGCGGAGCAACAGCAAATTGAAAAGATCGCCAAGGGTAGGCATCACATATGACTTACATGTGACACACAACATCCCCGTCACATCGAAAGGTTCGTTCACGAACTTATTTCACCAACATTACATGATCGAAAGCGATTGCGGTAGGGATGTCCATTACTGAACACCCCCCGCACAGATCCCGGCGTGCCCAATTTAGGCACCGGGCTCCTACCTTGAGTGCTTGACGACAAAGCGCCGATCAGGCCATGGATGAAGAA
>NZ_LFJJ01000265.1 GCF_001189365.1 Candidatus Burkholderia verschuerenii
TTTCTCGATGAGATGATTGTCGACGAGGCCGAGGTGAGTTTGGTAAGCGAAAACGACTGATATCGCCGAAAGGCATTTTTATACCCTAGCGGGGGCGCTCCCCGTTGGGGGCGTTTCTCGCCGAATCTTTTTGAGAGCTATATGAAGAGCAATAATCAATCGAAGCGTCTTGACGTTGACGTTCGCACTTCGATCGGCGCGTTCGTGCCAGACGGTGGCTTTGTGGTAGGCGGCGGAACTTCGAAGGAGATCCGCTTGATTAAGGAAGTTGATCGCGCTGCCGAACTGCTCACGGGTACGTTCAATGTCGCTGTCGAGAAGCGTTACAACAGCAGTGGCCGTTCTGGAGGCGCCTACTTGTTAGCGGATCACAGGGCCAGCGAGCTTCGCACCAACCGTTCGATCGGAGTGTTGATCGCGCTGAACGGCGAAGGTGGTCTGCACTTCCATGCCTATGTCGATGCCGAGCATATGCAGGAGGGAAAGCTGGCGACGGTCGGCAGACGTGGCGGCTTGTTCAGACCGTACGTGTATCACGCGGTAGGGTCGATCGAGGAAGCTGTTGCCTGGATTGAGGAACATGCCAAGGTTTCGACCGGCGATCGAGATCTAGCCAGGACATGGTTCCGTGACCCGGTGGGCGGTAGTTGCTATCCGAGTATGGAGAGCGTAAAAAAATATCTTCCGGAAGGGCAGCACGTCGTGCAATCGCTGCCGCCGACCATTGAGATTCAAACGATCAATCGCCGCATCTACGTGCTGTCGCCGGTGTGCATGAATCGCATGCCGAGCAAGATCGCCGCTGACCGGTTGAAGTTCTTGGGGCCACACATCCCTGGCACGACCCTCCACGAGGCGATGCAACGCAAGATCCGGCGCTTCATGCAGGAGTTTGAAACTGAGTGCCTGACCGATCATCAAAAATACTTCACGATGGCCGGCGGTATGCTCGCGACGTGCTACCCGAGCGGGTTTTAGCGCCGGGTGGCCTGATGCCGGCTGCGGATGACTTCGATTCACTCCCGAAAACGTTGATGTGAGAAACCCGCCGCACTCTGCGGAGACGGTGGGTTTTTTCTTGGGAAGCGCATTCGGAATATTTGTTAGGGTGACGAGAATCGGGCGATCCGATCTTCACGCTCCTCGATATCATGCGGACTTTCCGGATGCCGTCACCCTTGAGTCGACGAAAGCTGATCGCGCGGCTTTATTCTCCGAACCCGGTCTTGAAGCTGAAGTGATCGGCAATATGATCGTATTGCACATGCACGGTTGTATTTTTAATGACTGCCAAGGCCTCAGCATGACGTACAAGGAAGTGCTGGACAGCCTTGTGCATTGCGACGGTGAGCTTCTTCCCAGATGGCAGTTCAACGCTCAATCGCTCTCCTTCTGGCCAATCGGGGTGGGCTTCATAAATCGCACCAGATACCAGATCGATAGCAGCCGTCTTTGGTGAAGTCAGGCTCAGATGATCCATCGCGTGCAAATCGCCAAGGCAATCGATGATTCGATAGGAGGTAGTAGTCATGTGTCGAACTTTGGGGAGTCTGCGATCACAAATTGATGAACTTGCGCTTAGGCCCTATGAGGTTCTATGGGTTCCGCGACATTGCTGATGAAAATTACCGTCGTTCCGTTATCAAGAGTCGCTCGAAGCCAAATCGCACCTAGCTCGCAAAATCCGCTGGCGTTCTTCCGGTAAATCGACCGCATACTGCAAGAATAACGCGAATTCGTCGATGCCTTGGCGCATAGCACGCTCGTTCAGGGCGTGCGCTGCCTCGACGCGACGCAACTCACCGATGTCAAAATCGAGATCGTCAGCGATCTCCAACGTAATGGCGAGGATCCGCTCACGGACCTCAGGATGCGCTTCGACGAAGCGTTCGTAGCCGAGGTCCACTTGCTCTTGGGTCAACAGGTGTGATTTGCTCATTTTGCTTCCGACCCTGCGCAATCGAGACGGTATCCAGAGTGTCCAATGTTTCACAACATCATCAGTTCGACCCACACGGTCTTACTGAAGGGCGTCAGATCATTTTGGCCGACCGGCCGTGCTGCTCGGCGCTATCAGTTAATGCCCTTCCAACTTCAAACGTCTTTCTAGCTCAGTCCGGCGCAGAAACGGATTAGCGTTTTTCATGCGCATGGCCGCTTTGATGGCGTCATCGGATTTGCTCGCAAGCATTGACAGTTCACCAACGCTGAACGAACTTTCCAACTTTGGACGGAGCGCGGACTTGCCAAATCGTTCGTAGATTTTCACGAGTTGGCGTGCGTCGTGCTGAGTAATTTTCATTTCGGTGGCTGCGATCTTATAGAACGTCGTCGCCTTTCGTTGCACCCCAAGGGTACTCATTTCGGTGCCGCCCCTCGACTTGATCACCTATTGCAAAACGCGTTGCTTCAGGTCTGTTAAAACCCGCGCACGCTCCATGCATTCGGCCGTTCTGCCGTACATATCGGCCTCGCCAATGTAAAGTTTCGATGGGACGTCTAGAGTCAGTCAAAGTTAGCCACAAAAAGGTAGCCCATAGTGCATAACGGGCGCTATGTTTAAAACTTTAGCAAATACTGTTCTCTTGCCTGAGCCGGCAGCTATCTATGCCGAATAGCCTGTCCGTCGCGCAGTCCGGCGAACGAAGGCGGAGTGTAGTCCGGCATGAGGATGCGCTCCATCTCAGCTTGCTGGACGTCGAACGCAAGCTTGCCGCCCGTTAAAGCGGCTCGGTCATCATCCGACATGGCGAGCGGATAGCGAGCGAGGAACCAGTCCAGGTCCGCCGCATGCATGAGATCACGCGGGAACCGGAATGGTCCGGCCGACTGTTTGGGCACGCGAGGAAATAGCTGTTTGAGCCGGATCGCTACGTGGGGTTCGAGCTTGGACATTTCCCATGCCGCGCGATTCTCAACGAGCTGGAGGGTCCAGAAAGTTCGCATCAGATCCACCCCCGGCTGAGCGATGCTGCATAAATGGCTTTTCCGTTGATCTCCTCCGGCAACCCCATGGAGACATTCGAAGCAAGAACGATGGCCGTGATCGCGGCGTGGGATGCGTAACGCTCGATTTGCTTGTAGATGTCGATTTTCCTCGCCTTATTCCGCATCTTGCATTCAACAGCGATGCCCCCGGCAACTAAGAAATCAGGAATGTCTTGATCCGAAAGACGCTTCTCTCGCTCAAACTCGAATCCAGCTTCGGTCAATGCCTGCTCAACGCCCGACTGAAGACGCTTTTCGGTGGAGAGATCAAAGCGGTGTCGTTGTAGCAGTCGCACAATGTCGACTGCGATTGACGATTCGACTGGTCGTTGGGCTTCGGACTCCAAAACTACACCCCTGTTTCGGTCGGTAGTTTGCGGCAGTAACCGCTTGATCATAAAAAGGTTGTTTCTCTCGGGCAAGCACAGACTCGACGCCAGCATGACGAGTGGCCAATAGATTGATACAGTGAGATCGATCTCGAGCGAACGGTAACCGATCACTGAAGCAGTTCGACAATCCATGGCTCGGAGGCGACGCCGCCGTCGATATCGATGAAGAGGGCGGCCGCCCCCACAACGATATCGCGCGAACTCATACTCACCGCTGGCACTTCCCACGGCTTGTCCTTGGTGGGGCGGGTCGGAAGATCGCTAGCATTGAAGTCGATGGGATACTCGAAGAATGCGGTGCCTTGTTGGACGATGAGATGCGTTCGGTCGATTCGAATGCCGCGCAGTTCCTGATCGACGATCCTGTTCAAGACCGTGCCGAGTTCGTCGACGCGCGACAAGCGGTGCTTTTGTGCACTGCTGGTGCGACGAAGATGGACTACAGCCGTGACGATCGCTTTGCGCTCGCACAACACGATACGATGGTGTGCAACCCTTGCTTCTCGGTCCCCGGTGGGATAGAAGATATCCTTGAATTTGCTCTTGTAGGCCATGGGCAATCTCGGTGAGGCGACGAACACCACGTCCGCCGCAATTTCATCGTAGGGTTGCCTGCGCAAAGTCAAGTCGTAGCGGAAGCGAGGTCAGACTGATGGTGGGACGTTCGCTGTCGGCGACAAGATTAATCCGGCACCGAAAAACAGTGGGCTTGAAATGAAAGCCGTGTTTGCGGCCGCGCCGCTGTGCGAGAAGTGGTTCGAGTCGTGATGTCGGAGCATCGATCGGCAGGTGTCGTAGACCGTATTTAATCTGTCTACGTTTGCGGCAATAAACGTGGCAACCTGCGTCCTCGCTAACCAGCAACCCGCAAGGACTTGTGCGGTATAGGTCTCACAGATGCAAACAAAATGCGTACACTACTCAGTCCACGATGTCGACTTATCCAGCGTGGCTCCGACCATAGTCGGGCTATACCTCTTTGCCTGTCGCCTCTGTTCCTCCCGAGGAAGAACGACTTTGAGTCGAAATACATATGGTGCGACGAAGATACAAGCCAAGAAGCCATCTGGCTGAAGCGATAAATCGATCAAGTCCGGGATGGCAACGGTTCTGGTCGGTGGTTGTCATGCTGGCCTTCGTTTTCTCGATGGCGATGTATTTCTCTCACTAAGAGATTGGAAGACACTGCGCTGGAAGCGCGCCGTACCGACCGGGCGTCGGAACTAAAAAGAGAAATTGCAACGACTAACGATGAACACAGCAAAATCATCAATCAGACAAACGCGGTACCACCAGGACACCGCTCACAATAAGCTCAAAAGCGGGCATAAGCGCAAATCGATCATCGCTGCATGTTGGAAACAAGCTGTGGTGATGTCATGACTTACGTAACGTAAGTCTCAATAAGCGCAGGGATAAATTTGGACGCGATGTTTGCGGCCGACGCCACCGGATGCGAGTCCGCGCCGGTCGTCGTGTCGCGACATCGATCGGCAGATCCGCTTACTTTAAGCTTGGCGTCGTCTGGACCAACGAGGTCGGTCAGCGCACTGCCGGTACGTCCAGCGTCTGCCTCAGTCGCGTCGCGGTGCGATGGCTTGACAGGCCCAGCATGCTGCTCACCTGCTCGTTGGTCTTGCCGGCGATAAGCTGGCGGCGTCCGTAGGTGTTTCGCAAGAGACGCGGGCTCTCGTCGGCTGCCGTCAAATTTGCTTCGCGCAGAGCCGTTCGAACACATTTGAGCAGGGTATCCGGTTTCATCGGATTAGCGGCCGCCGTCGCGATGAACAGCCATCCGGTCGGGCCTGGCATGCGCTGCCGCGCGTCCAAATACGCGGCTAGTACATCCGACGCAAACGCATCTATCGGAATGCGCCGCGCGATCCGTGGGCCGTGCTTGTTGACAAAAACGGTTGGGCGCACATCAGTGGCATCCAGATCTGCAACGCGCAATTGGCGTAGCTCCGCAGCGGTCACGCCGGATGCCAGAAACAACGCAACTATCGCGCGGTTGCGAAGCTCTTTGAACGAGTCATGGTGTCCAGTTATGCAGACGCATTGAAGGCGCGCGTCATCCTCGGCGGAAAGGTATAGCGGGACGGGTTCGTCCTCTGGCCATGTTTCGCGCGCAACCATTGTCGCTGCCGGGTTGTCCGCGCGCAGTTCGAGGTTGACGAGGTGCCGCGTGAAACGGTCTATCAGCTTCAGGTACCGCAGGCGAGTGGTGGTGCCAGGCAGGCAATCGTGAGCAAGATGTTCAAAAAAACCGTCGAGATGATCCGTTCCGTAAGTCAGCACGGATTGCCGATGCGCGACCAGGTATTGGTGAAACCGGGAGAACATCGATTTGTGTTGGATGATGGATTGGTCGGCGAAGGCTCGCCGATCCGAGCCCAACGCTTCGTCGCGCTGCCATTGTGCATAGGCTTCTTCGGGATCGATTATCCAGGCTTCGGTGTTCATAAATATATATACTGAATTTCACCTAACCCAACTTCCAGCGAAGCTGCCGCTTCGCCAACACCGTAGCCACCAGGCACTTCGCCACGGGCGTCCAAGCTACGCTTGAGCGCATCGAGGCATGCGCTGGCTATGCCGACGACCATATGAACAGAGCACGCGAGCATCAGATTGACGCTCAGCCCGAAGTCCTCGACTAGGAAGCCAAGAGAGCATACCGCGCCACTGCCCGGGATCGACGTCGACTCAACGCGTTGAATGAGCATCTCGTCGTTCGACCGATACG
>NZ_LFJJ01000266.1 GCF_001189365.1 Candidatus Burkholderia verschuerenii
AGCGTGTTCGATCGGCGCGACGTTGCAAAAGCGTTGCATCGCTACATCAACGACGACCGCCAAGAATTCCAGAGCGCCTTTGCGAAGGTCATGGCCTCGCCGGCGCTGGTGGAATTGCAGGCTGAGCAGGCGGACCCGGCAACGGGCGAGGTTGCGCTTGCCCGGTACTCGACCCGCGACATGGTCGAGATCGAAAGCGCCATGGCCGAGCGGGCGAAGGGCATGAATGATGCCCGCAGCCATGGCGTTGCCCGTCATCATGTCGAGCGAGCAATAGCGAGGCAGGACGAGGCTATCCGTTCAAGTATGGCTGGGCCGTCATCCCCGGAAATCGGAGGTGGCGACAAAGATTTCAGCGCAAAACGGATAGAGGCTGGTCTTTCGGACGAACAGCGGCAGGCGATCGAGCATATCACCGGGCCGGAACGGATTGCCGCCGTGGTCGGGTTCGCCGGCGCTGGCAAGTCCACCCTGCTCGCGGCCGCGCGCGAGGCGTGGGAGGCCAAGGGCTATACGGTCCACGGCGCGGCCCTGTCGGGGAAGGCGGCCGAGGGGTTGGAGGAATCCTCCGGCATCCGGAGCCGGACGCTGGCGTCCTGGTCCCGCGGTTGGGACAACGACCGCAGGACACTCGGCCGCAGCGACGTGTTCGTGATCGACGAGGCCGGCATGGTCGGGAGCCGCCAGCTCGCCCGGTTCGTTGGCGAGGCCGAGGCGCGCGTGGCGAAGATCGTCCTTGTCGGCGACCACGAGCAGTTGCAGGCGATCGGGGCCGGCGCACCGTTCCGGGCGATCACCGAGGAAATCGGTCATGCCGAGCTTTCCGAAATCCGCCGGCAGCGCGTGGACTGGCAGCGGGAGGCGTCGGTTGATTTCGCCACGCACCGGCCGGCCGAGGGGCTGGCGGCCTATCGCGAGCATGGCGCGATCAGCCTTGCCGAGACAGGCGAGGACGCGCGCGGCCAGATCGTGCGCGATTACCTTGCCGATCGCGACGAGCGGCCGGACGGCACCCGCGTTGCCATGGCGCATCGCCGGGCCGATGTTCGGGCGCTGAATGAGGGTATCCGTTCGGCCCTTCAGGAGCGCGGCGAGCTGGCGCGGGGCGAGGACGCCGGCGCGCTGACCTTCCAGACCAATGACGGCAAGCGGGAGTTCGCGACGGGCGACCGTATCGTGTTTCTTGAGAACAACCGCGACCTTGGCGTGAAAAACGGGATGCTCGGCACGGTCGAGCAGGTCGAGGCCGGAAAGCCGGGTGCCGGCCCCATGATCGTCGCGCAGCTCGACGGCCCGGGCGGGCAGGGGCGCGGCGAGCGCGTCAGCATTCCGATGGGCGACTATCAGGCGATCGACCATGGCTATGCGACGACGATCCATAAGAATCAGGGGGCGACGGTCGATCGCGCCTATGTGCTGGCCTCCGGCACGATGGACCGGCATCTGACCTATGTCGTCATGACGCGGCATCGAGAGGGGGTGCAGCTCTACGGTAGCCAAGACGCGTTCACCGGGCAGGCCGGTCGCCTGGTCGAGCATGGGGCCGCTCCGTATGAGCATGACCCGAGGAACAGCGACAGCTACTATGTGACGCTGGAAAACGACCAAGGGCAGCGCCACACGACATGGGGCGTTGACCTTGAGCGCGCCATGGAGGACGCCGCGCCGGCGATCGGGGAGAAGATCGGTCTTCAGCATCTCGGCTCCACCCCCGTGACCTTGCCGGATGGCACGCAGACGCACCGCAACACATGGAAGGTTCGAGACGCTGGCGAGCTGGCCTACGAGCAGCTTGAAAGCCGCCTGTCGCGATCGGGCGCGAAGGAAACCACGCTCGATTACACCCGCGACTTCGCCGAGCGGCGCGGGATCGCGGCGCACATGGGCGTTCGCAGCGAGATCGAGGTTCCCCGCGACCGCGCGGCCGAGCGTCACCCTGCCGAGCGGAAGCGGATCGAGGACCGCGCGCCGAGATCCTCGCAAAAAGTCGGCGTGGATCTCGCGCAGGATATTCGTGCAGATCCTCGCGAGGATCTCGCCAGCGATCGGCAGCAGCGCCGGGGCGTGGCCGAGCAGTACGCCGGCGAGAACGGCCCGCAGATCGACCAGAAACGGCCGCAGCAGGTCGAGAAGCAACGGGGTGGCATGTTCGACGGCCTCAAGCTCAATGCCCGTCCTACGTCCTCTCAGGAGCGCAGCGAACGGACGGAAAGAGGGGAGCGCGCGCGGGCGGTGTCGGAGCGAAACAGGCAGGCCGCCCGGTTGGGGCGGCCAAGCGAGATGGAACGCGCCGTTGACCGTTATGCGCGAGCCTTCGGTGCGGCTGACAGACATGTCCGCGAGGGCTTGCCTGTCCTCGACGCGCAGAAGCAGGAGATTCGCGCGGCGGAGCTTGGGCTCGACCAGGCACGGCCGGGAACATCGGCGCTCATGGTGTCGGCCTTGCAGCATGATTCTGAGACAAGGCGCGCGATGACCGAGCTTTCCGGTCGCGAGCGCACCGGAAAGCTCGTCGTCGGCCTGGATCGCGAACGCACGGCGCTGGCGGACCCGAACGTCAGGGCCTAACGGTTCGTGCAGCGCTGGCAGCAATTACAAGGGCAGCGTCAGGCGTTGCGTGGTTGGCAGCACGACGAGGCACGCCAGAAGGTCGAGGGGCAAATGCGCGGTATGACGGAAAGCCTCGGGCGCGATGCGCAGGTGGAATCCATCCTGCGCGCCCGCCGCCAGGACCTCGGGATCGATCGGCACGTGCGCCAGGGCGAGGGCCTCGCTCGCGAGCTGCACCAGAGCCTGAGGCGGGACAGGAGCCAGGATTATGGGATGGAGCGATAGAGGAAGCGCCGGTGATGGACGACCGGCATGATGAGGCCGGTGATCCGGCCCAGGCCTTCGCAGCGCTCCGGCGCAGGGTCGAAGACCTGGCTGGCGATCTCACGCGAGAGATGACGACGATCCGCAAGGGGGTGGAAGCGGCCTTCGATCAGTTCGAGACATTCCAGCAACCGCCCGACTACGGCCAGGAGCTTGCCCGCATCGTTAAACAGATCGGTGTTGTCGGCCAGGCCCTCGACGCCTTGCAGACATTGCCGACGCTGAGGCATGGCCCTGATCACTATGCCCGCGCGATCGAGAGCGCCGGGGATCGTGTATCGGAGCATGCCAGCCGCACCCTCGAGGCGCGCGGACTTGTCCTCGAGCGCGTGGCGGGCGAGCTTCGCGAGCTGGTCAGGACCGGCCGCCTGCGCCGGGATCAAGATGGGTGGCTTTGGGGCGTCGGCGCGGCCAGCCTGGTCGTTGGCGTGCTTTTGACGCTGTTTCTGCCGCGCGTGCTGCCCGGATCGGTCGAGATGGCCGTTGTGGCAACCGTCATGCGCGCCGATCGCTGGAACGCTGGCGGCGCGCTCATGCAGTCAGCGAGCCCGACCGGCTGGCGCGGCCTGGTCGATGCCCGCGATCTCGTGCATGCCAACAAGCGTGCGCTTGCCGCGTGCGCCGAGACGGCCGCCAAGGCGAAGAAAGCGCAACGCTGTACGATCAATGTGCCCGCGCCGGAGCAGTAGGGGTTGAATCTGTAGCCGTTTATAGCTACATTGGACTACAATTGCTTTCGGGAGCTAATATCATGGCAGTCGATTCCGTAGTGCGCGCTCGCGTGGACGCCGAAACGAAGGACAGCGCCACCAAGGCGCTCGCAGAGATGGGGCTTTCCGTCTCGGATTATATCCGCATGGCCCTTGTCAGGGTTGCCCGTGACAAGGCCATTCCCTTTCCGGTGAAGGTGCCGAACGCGGAAACCGTCAGGACGATGGAGAAGACGGCACGCGGGGAGGACATTCACAAGGCTAAGGACGCGGCGGACCTGTTCAAGCAGTTGGGTGTCTGAGTGCGTGAGCCGTCCTATTCCGGCCAGTTCCGGCGCGACGTGAAACGAGCAGAGAAGCGCGGCAAGGACATGGCGAAGCTACGCGATGTCCTGCAATTGTTGATCGAGGAAACGCCCTTGCCGGTCCGGCTGCGCGACCATCCATTGAAAAACTGGATCGGCTATCGCGATCTGCACATAGAGCCGGATTGGTTGTTGATCTACAAAGTTGACGCGACGAGCGTTCATTTCGAGCGCACCGGCACGCATTCCGATCTGTTCCGGGAGTAGGGCGGGGTAGTAACCATGCCTGCCAGCAATCTTGTGCGCACCAACAAGACCACGCTTGCCGCGTGCGCCGAGACGGCCGCCAAAGCGAAGAAAGCGCAACGCTGCACGATCAATGTGCCAGCGCCGGAGCAGTGATGTAACCTATTCTCTGGTTTAGCTTAGGATCTGCGCGGCCTCCCCGTGTTTCGACAGCAGCGTGACCGCTTTCTTGTCGAACGACACGAAGATTTCCCCGCCCAGCCATTTGCCCTCGTGCGCCATGATCCCATCGGCAAAGTCGCCGCCAGCTTCCAGCAACGCAAGCCCGGCCTCAACGGCGGGCCGGTTCATGACCACGTTCCCCGCGTCGAGCAGCGCACGGATCGCGGTCGCTACGTCTTCTTTCGACAGCTTTGCGCCCTGCCGCAGTATCTAAACCAGTTCACATAGCGACGGTAGCGAAACCGCAATGAGGGTCGCGTCCTTGAGCAGCTTCCGAGCGGCCCGGGCCTGCGTCGGATCATCTTGTAGGATCGAGCGAGCGAGGACGTTTGTGTCGGCGGTGATCTTCATTCGTCGTCCAGTTCGCCAGCCCAACCAGCCGCCGCGATGTTGTTCATTTCTTCAATTGACAGTGGCTTTTTCGGCTTCACCTTGCCGTCAATGGCATGAAGAAAACCATCGATGGTGCCGGTCGGCCTGGCCGCCCGCACCCGCAGTTCGCCACCAGGCAGCTTTTCAAAATCGACTCGTTCTCCCGGCTTGATGCCGAGATGTTGCAGCAAGTCCCGCTTGAGCGTGACCTGCCCTTTCGTCGTGACCGCGAGCGATGCCATCGCAACCTCCATAGCTTGAAGCTCTCCATAGTAATGGAAATTTACATTCCGATTAATATGGGATTTCTGATGGTTCCTGAAACTACGAACAAACACGAGCAATCCGAAGGTGGCACGGTGGAAATTCTCCATGGCCGTGTCGCACAAGTCATAGATCAAGCTCCGAATGAGAGCCAAGACGGGTCAGGATCAACCGATCGGCTCCGATGAGGCGGTAGATCAGAACCAGGTCGGGCTTGATGTGGCAATCCCGATAGTCCTTCCAGTTGCTGGTTAGCGCGTGGTCGCGGTGTCTCGGTTCCAAAGGCTGATCATTTGCCAACGCTTCGATGACCTGCCGCAAGTCGGTATCCAGCAAACCTCGGTGTGGCCCCCTCGCCTCGCGCTTGAAGTCCCGCCTGAAAGCGGTCGTGCGCTCAATCGTCCGCATGTAGATCGTCGAACAGCGCATCCACGGAGTCGAACTTCTTCAAGCCCCCCTGCTCGACCTCGGCAAAGGCTGCCAGCGTTTCCGCATTGGGCTGGAACAGTGCTGATGGAATCGCCTTGTCGTGCGCGATGCGCGTCATGAGCACTCTCACCACGTCGCTGACCGACAGGCCAGACGCCTGAATGACCTGATTGGCCACATCCTGAATTTCGCCCGGTACGCGAGCCTGTACCATGCGGCTGACACCCATAGCAGTTTCTCCCAATCAATCGTATTGCAGTGTAATACATAGTCAAATGTATTTCAACCGCATACGATCGGGACGTGTCGCACAAGTCAACACGCGACACTTCCCCCATCCCCGCAAAGCCCCGGCCTGCCTAGGTTTCTATTGTCGCATATCTTTGTCGCACGTTATAGAATAATGCGACATAACTTGCGACAGGTGAGCCATGACCAACAAACCAACGTCCGGCCTGCTGATCGGCTATGCGCGCGTCTCCAC
>NZ_LFJJ01000267.1 GCF_001189365.1 Candidatus Burkholderia verschuerenii
TGGCATGCCTCGCCTCACATAACCTCAACTTCCCGAACCGCCCGGTGCGGACCCGCACGCCGGGTGGTGT
The DNA here is from genome assembly GCF_001189365.1 of Candidatus Burkholderia verschuerenii. GTDB lineage: Bacteria > Pseudomonadota > Gammaproteobacteria > Burkholderiales > Burkholderiaceae > Caballeronia > Caballeronia verschuerenii. The sequence goes on from NZ_LFJJ01000267.1 coordinate 71, forward strand.
GGCAGGGTGGTGTGGCAGGGGACCGGCCAGCTTGCTGGCCGCCCCTATGCCGATTATGGTCGACGGGCCGCTTCAGATGCAAAAAAGCCTCCGCGTCCTTATCGGGCGCGGAGGCTTTTTCTTCTACGAGCGCGGTCAGACCGTGCCGTCGCGCAATTCCCGTCGCAGAATCTTGCCGACGTTGCTCTTCGGCAGATCCTTGCGGAATTCGATCATGCGCGGCCGCTTGTAGCCCGTCAGCCGCTCCTTGCAATACGCCATGACATCGGCTTCGGTCAGGCTCTGATCGCGACGCACGATGAACAGCTTCACCGCTTCGCCCGAGTTCTGATCCTTGATGCCCACCGCCGCGACTTCGAACACGCCCGGCAGCATCGCGACGACGTCTTCGATTTCGTTCGGATAGACGTTGAAGCCCGACACCAGAATCATGTCCTTCTTGCGATCGACGATCTTCACATAACCGCGCTCGTCGATCACGCCGACATCGCCCGAACGGAAAAAGCCGTCCGGCGTCACCACCTTGGCGGTTTCGTCGGGACGATTCCAGTAACCCGCCATCACTTGCGGACCGCGAATGCAGATTTCGCCGGGCTGGCCGAGCGGGACCTCGTTATTGTCGTCGTCGCGGATGGCGATTTCCGTCGACGGCAAAGGCAGGCCGATCGTGCCCGTATATTCCGTCGCGGTGACCGGATTGCAGGTCACGCACGGCGACGTCTCGGACAAGCCATAACCTTCGATGATCGGCACGCCCGTCGCCGAAAACCAGCGCTTCGCGACGACTTCCTGCACCGCCATGCCGCCGCCGTTGGCCGCGATCAGCTTAGAAAAATCGAGCTGCTTGAAGTCGGGATGGTTCAGCATCGCGTTGTACAGTGTGTTGACCGCCGGGAACGTGTTGATCGGAATGCCCTTCAATTCCTTGATCGTTCCGGCGATATCGCGCGGATTCGGAATCAGCACGCCGAGGCCGCCGGTGCGGATCGTCAGCATGCCGCAGACGGTCAGCGCGAAGATGTGATACAGCGGCAAGGCCACCACGCAGACGAACTGATCGATATCGGGACGGCGCTTTCTGGCCGGATCGAGCCACACTTCCGACTGCAATACGTTCGCGATCAGATTGCGATGCGTGAGCGTCGCGCCCTTGGCAACGCCGGTCGTGCCGCCCGTGTACTGCAGGAACGCGACATCGTCGGGGCTCGGATCGTTGCGCTTGAGTTCGTGACGCGCGCCTTCGCTAAGTGCATCGTTGAAACGCGTGCTGCCCGGCAAACTCCATTCGGGCACCATCTTCTTCACGCGTCGCACGACGAGATTGACGATCAGCCCTTTAAGGCCCATCAAATCGCCCATCGCCGCGACGACGACATGCTTGATCGCCGTATTCCTGATGACGGCCTGCAGCGTGTGCGCGAAGTTTTCCAGAATGACGATAGCTTCCGCGCCGCTGTCCTTGAGCTGATGCTCGAGCTCGCGCGGCGTGTAAAGCGGATTGACGTTGACGACGATGTACCCGGCGCGCAGCACCGCCGCGATCGCGACGGGATATTGCAGCACGTTGGGCATCATCAGCGCGACGCGTGCGCCGCGCGGCAATCCCTTGAGTTGAAACCATGCGGCCAGACGTTGCGACATCTGGCCGAGTTCGGCGTACGTGATCGCTTTGCCCATGCACTGAAACGCGTGCCGATCGCGATTCTTGCGGAAGCTGTCCTCGAGCAACTCGGAAACCGACCGATAAGCCGACGCATCGATTTCCGCCGGCACGCCCTCGGGATAGGACTTGATCCAAGGTTTATCCATTGGGCGTCTCCTTTATACGATTTTAGAATGGTCGTGCGAAAACAGAATCCTAGCCATTCGTTCCGGTTCCCACAACTGGGTTAGACGCCACTCGGCAAGCTTTATTGCGACTATTTTTTACGATCAAGTTGCGCAGAATCATCGATCCGTCGGCTCCACTTCGACAAGGCAGTCGTAAAACGTGGCCGATCCCCCGAGATCGGTCAGCGCCTGGCTGGTGACCTGATTGGCGTTGCGGCCATCGGGCGACAGCTTTTTCCACCAGATCGACAAGCCGACGACGACGCCCTCGCGCGCCCGGTCGGTCACGCGCGCCCGCGCTTCCATCGATCCGCGATCGTTAAAGATTCGTACGATCATACCTTCTTTGATGCCGCGGGCTTCGGCATCGGCCGGATGGATATCGAGATGCGGCTGGCCTTCGGTCGAACGCAAGCTTTCGACATTCACGAAGCTGCTGTTCAGGAAGTTACGCGCGGGCGGCGAAATCATCGCGAGCGGATAGCGAGCGGCGAGTTCGGGGGAACCGTCCGTCGACTCGTACGGCGGAAGGTAATCCGGCAACGGATCGAGCCCTTCGCGTTTCAGACGTTCGTTCGCTGTAGAACTCGCATTTTCCGGACGGCGTTCTGAAGCCGCCTTCGGCGAGCGGCGCTTGCGGAATATCGAGCTCGATCCAGCCCGACGCCTTCAGCGTGTTCCAGCTTTGGCCTTTGAGCGCGGGATCGTTCCAGCGAAACGCCTTCGATGCGAGCGATTCGTCGCTTTCGTACAGCGCGGGTTCGTTGAGATCCATCGCGCGCGCGATCCCGCGAAAGATATCCGTGTTCGGACGCGCGCCGGCGACCGGCTCGATGGCCGGCAGATTGGCCATCACATGCGTATGGCCGTAGGACTTGTGTACGTCGAGGTGTTCGAGCTGTGTGGTTGCCGGAAAAATCAGATCGGCATAGTCGGCGGTGTCTGTCTGGAAGTGTTCGAGGACGATCGTAAACAGATCCTCGCGCGCAAAGCCTGCCGCGACCTTCTCCGAATCCGGCGCAACGGCCACCGGATTCGAGTTGTAGACGATCAGCGCTTCGACCTTCGGCCCGAACGATTCGACGCCGGGATGCAGCAAGGCATCGCCGATCGCATTCATATTGATCACGCGCGGAAGTTTCGACGGCCATCCGGGCAGCAGATCGGGACGCTCGAGCGCTGCATTGTCGACCGGCGCCCAACCCGATGACGACAGCAAAAGCCGCCGGAACGCTCGCGCCATGCTCCTGTCAGCGACGCCAAACAAGCGACGGCGCGCACGGCGTTGCCACCGCCGCGCGTTCGCTGCATGCCGTAATTGAGGCGAATAGACGCTTTCTTCGTCGAACCGAAGGCGCGCGCGAGTTCGATCACCGTGTCCGCCGAAATCCCGCAAATCTGCGCGACGCGCGCAGGCGGATAAAGCGACGCGCGTTCGGCGAGCTCGTCGTAACCCAGCGTATGCGCATCGATGTAGGCGCGATCGACGAGGTTCTCGGCGATCAAGACGTGAATCATGCCGAGTGCGAGCGCGGCATCGGTGCCCGGCCGCAGCGCAATATGCTGATGGCATTTTTCCGCGCTCAGCGACTTGTACGGATCGATGGCGATCAGCTTCGCGCCGCGCCGCTTCGCCTCTTGCGCGAGTGTCCAGAAATGCAGGCTCGACGCGATCGGGTTCGCGCCCCAGATCAGGATGAGCTCGCTTTCCCGGAAAAACTCGACATTCATCCCGAGACTCGCGCCGTACGTATAGCGCAGACCCGCCGCGCAAATCGTCCGATCGAGCCGCGATGCACCGAGCACATTGCACAGGCGCGCCGCGATGCTTTCGCCCTGCACGAGTCCCATCGTGCCGGCGTAGCTATACGGGAGGATGGCTTCGGGCGCGCGGCGAGCGATGCTTTGAAGGCGCTCGGCCGCGATGTTCAACGCTTCGTCCCAGCCGATCGGCTCGAAACGCCCTTCTCCCTTTCGGCCGACGCGACGCAGCGGCGTCAGCAATCGATCCTTGTGATGCGTGCGCTCTGCGTATCGCGTGACTTTCGTACACAAGACGCCCTGCGTTGGCCGATGATCGGGATCGCCGCTGACCTTGACCGCTTTGCCGTCCTTGACCGTCACGCGTAACGCGCATGTGTCGGGGCAATCGTGAGGGCAAACGGCGCGGGCAAACTCGGCGGGGGCATTCATAGGAATTGGGATGAATCCAGGTAATGGACAGCAGATCACGGAATTCTATTACGGACGCAATGCGACGGACCGCTCGATGCATTAAATAGTGACGGCGTAGAATGAACCGGAAGACGCGTCGTCAATACGCGTGATCCGAATTCAAACGTGAGAGCAGTTCCAAATGAATCTGATCCCTGAAATCGAAGCATCACACGACGAAATCAAATCTCTCCGACGAAGGATTCATGCGAATCCCGAGTTGCGTTATGAAGAGGTCGGCACGGCAAAGCTGGTCGCCGAATCGCTGGAGCGTTGGGGAATCGAGGTGCATCGCGGACTTGGCAAGACCGGTGTCGTCGGCGTGTTGAAACGCGGTTCCGGCAAGGCGTCGATCGGCTTGCGCGCCGACATGGATGCGCTGCCGATCCACGAAATCAACACGTTTGAACATCGCTCGACCAACGAAGGACGCATGCATGCCTGCGGTCACGACGGTCACACGGCGATGCTGCTCGGCGCGGCCAAGCATCTCGCCGAGCACGGCAAGTTCGACGGCACGATCGTGTTCATTTTCCAGCCGGCGGAGGAAGGCGGCGCGGGCGCAAAGGCGATGATCGAGGACGGCTTGTTCGATCGCTTCCCCGTCGATGCGGTGTTCGGCATTCACAACTGGCCCGGCATTCCGGCGGGACATTTCGGCGTGACCGAAGGCCCGATCATGGCATCGAGCAACGAATTTCGCATCTCGATAGAAGGAACGGGATCGCACGCGGCCATGCCGAACAACGGGCACGATCCGGTTTTCACGGCAGTGCAGATCGCGAACGGATTGCAGAGCATCATCACGCGAAACAAGAAGCCGCTCGATACCGCTGTTTTATCGATCACGCAGATTCATACCGGCGAAGCGGTGAATGTCGTACCCGAAAAAGCGTGGATGGGCGGGACGGTGCGGACTTTTAAGGTCGAGGCGCTGGATCTGGTCGAAGCGCGCATGCGCAAAATCGTCGAAGCCACGGCCGCAGCCTACGACTGCGAAGCCGAAGTGCACTTCCACCGCAATTACCCCCCGACGGTCAACGGTGCCGAGCAGACTCGCTTTGCAGCAGAGGTGATGGCGGAAGTCGTGGGGAAGGACAAAGTGAACGCATCGGTCGAACCGACGATGAGCTCAGAGGATTTTTCGTTCATGTTGATCGAAAAGCCCGGCTGCTACGCGTTTCTTGGGAATGGCGACGGCAAGCATCGCGATTCGGGCCACGGGATGGGACCGTGCATGCTGCATAACGGCAGCTACGATTTCAACGATGATCTGCTTTCCGTTGGATCGTCTTATTGGGTGCGATTGGCCGAGCGGTTTTTGGCGCGTTGATTGGCGTGTCGCGTTGACGTTGGTTCTATTCTCTCAGACCGTAAACGCAAAAGCCCCAACTCGACGAGTTGGGGCTTTCACTTGCTTTCAGCATGAGGAGCCTGACGATTACCTACTTTCACACGGGTGATCCGCACTATCATCGGCGTGGAGTCGTTTCACGGTCCTGT
>NZ_LFJJ01000268.1 GCF_001189365.1 Candidatus Burkholderia verschuerenii
GCGAAGTTCCAAACTCCCAGGAAACCATTCAGATCAATATTGCTTCTGGGAGTTCTGGGAAACACGATCTTCCGGCGGCCCCTTGCCACCCTTGACTTCGACTAATTCTGAAGGGCCGACTACGTACTGTTTCGCAACACGCGCTTCTTCACTGAAGCGCAGGAAGCCTGAAGGAGCGATGCCTCGAACGTTAGCGAGGGTGATATTGGAGGCGATCGGCATTGATAGAGCAAGCCCCTCTTTCTTCCGGTCTTCTGAGAGATAAGCGATGCCGTGGCGAATGGCCTCCCGCGGAGAGCGGATCGATACTGGCTTTCCTCTAAGGGTAATCGTCCCTTCGTCAAGCTTGTCGGCTCCGAATATCGCCCGAGCCACTTCAGTGCGGCCTGCGCCCATGAGCCCGGCAAAGCCGAGTATTTCTCCCTTACGCAGATCAAATGAGACGGGACCAAAAACCCCGCTGCGGCGCAAGTTTCGTGTGCTGAGCAGTACGTCAGTCGTTGGGACGGATCGCCGTGGCGGATACGCGTCGTCAAGCGACCGTCCTACCATACGCGCGACAATATCGTTGACCGAAAGAGAAGCAAAGTCGTTTGTCGAGATATGACGACCATCGCGCAACACTGTCACTCGATCGACGATGTGCTGCATTTCGTCTAGACGGTGCGATATATATAGAATCGCAACGCCAGCTCCCCGCAGTTCCTTGATGATGCGAAAAAGGTAGACGGTCTCTGACTCTGTTAATGAGGACGTTGGTTCGTCCATGATCAACACTTGAGCGTCGAGTGATAATGCCTTGGCAATCTCTACCATCTGCTGCTGCGCAATTGACAACGTGCCGACAAGCGTAGAGGGGGCAACGTCAAGGCCGAGGCGTGCTAAACATCGCTTCGCGTCGTCGTTGAGCTTGCGCTTGTCCACGAACGGACCGCGCTTGGGTTCGCGTGCGAGAAATAGATTCTCGGCAACGCTCAGATGCGGTATTAGGTTGAGCTCTTGATGGATGATCGCAATGCCGGCATCTTGGGCGTTCGACGTCGAAGCAAAGTGGACTTGTTCCCCTCGATAGCAGATCGCGCCGCTGTCAGGGCGGTATTGCCCGCTGATGATTTTCATCAGCGTCGATTTCCCCGCCCCGTTCTCACCGCAAACGGCATGTACTTCCCCGACCCGAAGATCCAAGTTTATTCCGTCTAGCGCGACGACACCGGGAAAATGCTTGCCAATTCCTTCGAGGCGCAGAATCTCCTGCTTGGCAAGACAAGGGACATCAGCGGCTGAAGCCAACAGACCGTGAGGCGTTGCCATAGCGTCTCCTATGAAGCGGCCAACCTGGCGTGTTACTGGTCGGTCCATTTGCGACAGATTAGACAGGGCTTTCTTAATTAGGTCAAGCCAATTTGTATTTTTCTAACTGTCCTTACCAATAGAGAAAACCATATGTTGTCCCGTCGCGGGCGAACGCGTCGTGCCGCGATGGAATGCTAGACTGAGGCGCGCAGCTCGTTTGCCTCATTAATTCTTCAGACCGCTTCATGAAATCAATCGAACCAAAGCGGCTTTACCAATCGGTTGCAAGCCAGATCATCAAACTCATCAAGGAAGGCGAGTTTCCGCCGGGGGAGCGCCTGCCGGCGGAGCGCGAGTTAGCCATCAAGCTAGGGGTTTCGCGACCGTCTTTGCGCGAGGCGCTGATCGCATTGGAGATTGGAGGTCAAGTCGAAATCCGTGTTGGGTCGGGAGTCTACGTTCGAGCGGCGAACTTCGACGAGCACAGTGCCGCGGCAGTCTCAGCACTCGGCGACAGTCCATCGGAACTGATGCAGGCGCGCGCTGCGATCGAAGGTAGCGTAGCGGTACTCGCCACCGCGCGCATGACTGCCGCCATGTTGGACCGTATACGCCGCACCATAGACCGGATGCGCCAGCTAGCAGTTGCCGGCAAGTCACCGGTTGAAGCGGACCGACAGTTTCATATGCTTATCGCAGAGGCCTCGGGCAACTCTGTGCTCCGCCGCTTCGTAGGCCAGCTTTTCGATAGCCGCCATGATCCGATCGCCGCTGCCATGCGGGATCACACCGAGAGCCCGGAGACGTGGGGCGCAGCGATTCGCGAACACGAAGATATCTGGAGAGCCCTGCGGGCAGCTGACCCCATCGCAGCACAGGCCGCGATGCGAGCTCATCTAAAAGCATCGGAGGAGAGATGGACCAATGGCACGCTAAAAGAGGCGTCGAGCCACGAGAGCCGTCGCGCGAGTGAATTTTCTCGTTGAGATCATGATGACACGTCGGTAGCGCGACGTTGGCAAATTACAGGAAGCTTCGCATTCCTAAGAAGTCGTCCCTGCATAAGGTATCGGAGCAAGTTCAGCAAGACACTGGATTGGCCATCCGCCTGCCGTGGGCGTCGGTCGAAGTGACGTTCACGCAGAAGTTCGAACGCCGTACCCGTGAAGGCCGTGTTCTGGCAGGCGTTGATCTGTTCGGCGCGACGGCGGTGATGGCCGTCGGTGGCGGGAGCACGGCGGGTCGCCCTCGATTGCCGATTCGCTCGATGGTGTGGGGCAGCTGTATTTAAAACACGCTGACAACGAGAGCGACGAGCCGGTGTGCGAGCACTAGGCGCAAGACGTGTACTTCCGGTTGCTCTGCGGCGAGAAGTACTTTCAAGCGCGCATGCCGTGCGATCCGACCAACCTTGCGCGCTTTCGGCAAGCGTTGGGCGAAGATGGTTTCGAAGAGTTGCTGGCGACGACAATTGCCGCGGCTACGCAAATGAAGGCAATCAAGCCAGTTGGATTCGAGCGCGGATCGACGATAGCACGGTTTAAGAGAAGGCAATCGCCTATCCGACCGACTGCCGGTTGCTCGAGGTGGCGCGGACAAAGTTGGTGCGACTGGAGCAAGGTGCCAGCCTGGCGCTCAAGCAAAACTATGAACGCGAAGGTAGCCGTTAACGCCGTGACACGGCGGACATCTGTGCTTCCTGCTCCCGTGTTTCCCGCATAATCGCTAATTCTTGTCCACCTCTGCGGATTGGCCCAAGGCCGCGTGACTACCACCCTCTCCATCAGACTTCTGAGGGCGAGAATGTGGTGAGCGGTACCGCCGTTCTGGCCGGGACGACAGGCGCTAGATCTTGGACGAGTTCGTTCAATTGATAGGCTATCATCGTAAGCACACGATCCGAGTGCTGCGCCGAGCGCCGCGGCCACCGAGGAGAAGCCGGGCACAGCGCTCGAAAGTCAGCGGTGTCCGGGCCATTGGCACCATGAACCAGCCTCCGACACACAACTTTTGCTGAATTCGATCATTGCATCGCAAATCTAGTTGAGGTCATAGGGTATCCGCTGCCTACGTTCCTGCAAGTCGACCGGCCGCATCCGGAAGATGCTCTCCAGCGACCTCGGCCGGGACCGTGAATGCCTTCTGGTGTTCAAGTCCGCTGCAAGGCAATGCGGTTTCCTGAATTCGATCGTGAAAATACTTGTGGAAGATTTCCCAGTCTGCGTATTCGCCTGGTGCCACAGCAAACGCCGTGAGACGGCCAACCAGACCGCATATCCAGTCAGCACACTGCAGAGTTTGGAAAAGATGGCTCTCGCCTTGCAAAGGCGGCTCGATCAAGGTTCGGCATTTTTCAGAGGGATCTTCGAACATGGCCAACGTACACGCTTCCACGTTGCCCTCCCGCCATTTGTCGCCTGCCTCCTGCTCATCCAGCAACACAAGAAAAGAGCAATCGCTTTTGGCGCAAAACCGGTCGAGCTTCCGGATAGTCTGCACAAGTTGTCGCTTGAACGTCTCTGCTGAGTCATGCTCTTTCGGAAGGATAGTCTTGTGTTCTCCGGTGTAGAAAACGTGACCACCGATCGAATGGATGTGGTTCAAGAGCCGGAAAGTCGCGTTACGGAGTTCTCGGTACTTTTCGACGTTAGTTACTGTGTAGACGGCCGACCCTTTTTTCTCCCACTGATATGCGGGTCGATTACCCGGGTTTTTATTTTTAAGATCCCACGCCAGCAATCGGCATTTCAGTTGGTAAAAATAGATCGCGAATTCGCGCACTTCCTGAGCAGGAATCACGACACCGGCAAAGCCAAATACCGGGCTGTCATTGTATTTTTCGTGTGTTCTTGAGACGTAGGGGCCAATGTGCCCAAATTCATCCAGGTAGACTACGTAGTGCACAGGCAGGCCTTTTTAGGGTCTAGAAACACGAAAGCCCGCACACGATTTCTCGCTGCGGGCCTCGGAAGCTGGGCACATGGCAAAGCCAAATGCGTTGACTGGGCACATGGCAAAGCCAAATGCGTTGACTGGGCACATGGCAAAGCCAAATGCGTTGACAGGATACTAATCGTTATTAACGGTTTCGTCAACTGGTTTGCGCGGACGTACGCCGCGCTACTCACCAAGTATAGATTGCGCTCATATTTACTTGAATTTCCGTATATTTGTACATACCGTACGTAATAGTGTACGGACATCAAGGGAAGGACTATGCCGCCGAAATCCGAACGGTTTGAGCTGCGGCTCGATGAGGAACAACTTGCTCGCGTCGATGCGTGGGCAAAACAGCAAAGGGGTGGAGGTCTGTCGCGTGCAGCCGCCATTCGTGAACTCATCGACATAGGGTTGTCGGCTGGTTCGTCTAGGTCGGTCCGTTTCAGCGACGGCGAGAAGATGCTCATGCTCATGATGGGTGACATTTTCAAGGCGCTGAAAATCAAGGATCCTGAGTCGAACCCGCAGTTTTTGGCCGATGTGATCTATGGCGGCCACTATTGGGCGCCAAAATGGGACATGCAAGGTGTCTTCCACGATCATGTGGACAACCCCGACGACGTGCGCCACGTGGTCGATGTACTCGATATGTGGTCGTTTATCGAGGAAGCCTATGCGGGCTTCACTGCAGTAGAAAAGAAGAAGATCGCAGAACAGGTCGGCCCGCTCGGTGAGAGTGTGCAGTTTGCAGGGTTCGACGGTAACAACGAATCGAACCAGATGAGCATCGCGCGATTCCTCGTTGAAAAGATGGCTCGTTTCAGTCGTTTCAAAAACCGTGATTTGAACTCGCACTATCCGACGTACCACGGCTATAAACGCATGTTTGAGCGTTTCGAGCCGATGCGCACAAAACTCGTAGGACATGGACTCAGTGTCGAACAGGTGATCACGCTTCTACAGATGCCAGCTTAGTCCACGCGTCAGCATTTGATGCTATGAGCTTTGCTTTACCCGAACGTTCTGCACAGCCAAGATCGCGCGTGCGGTTGACTCATGCGAGTCCTTTTCCGGGTCAGAGTCCGTGGCAGCACAAGGTCGGCGCTCGACGCCAAGAACCTCTGTGCCGCCCGATTCTGTCGGCTCCGTGAAGTCAACAAAGGGTCGCCATTGCGCGGCTCCTTTCTCTTAAAAAGGAAACTCAACTTCTTAGTCGACCCTGAACAATCCTCAAAGCCTTACGCGATAAGGCGTTACAGCCCAAACCATGTTGAGCGAATTGCAGGAAGCAGGCATATTAACGCTTGATTCCTGCATTTTTTGACGAGGTGCGGATG